>JAISVU010000101.1 GCA_031271375.1 Clostridiales bacterium
ACATTCGAGGCCTGGGGGCCTTTGGCTCCGTTCACTACCTCGAATTCTACCTCTTGTCCCTCTTCGAGCGTCTTGTAACCATCGGAATTGATTGCGGAGAAGTGGACAAATACGTCGTCCTCGCCCGGTACGGATATAAATCCGAAGCCCTTTTCCGCGTTGAACCATTTCACGGTACCCTTTTTCATTGAAGCATCCTCCTGTGGATATAAAAAAATGTTGCGTCGCGGCGCGAATATGCGCCTGCTTACGTCTTGATAAGGGTATCACAGTTTCATAATTCTGTCAATAAGAATTTTTTAGTTAGAACGAATAATTATTGAAAATTTTAGAAATTTTTTTCAAAAATACCTTGCATTATTTTGTACCGTGTGGTATGATGTATTAAACTTAACAAAGGAGTTGATAATATGCGCTTTAAAACGCAGAAACCACGCAAGGGCTACAACATTTATATCGGCGCGCGCATCCCTGAATGGATTCGCAAGGACTTGGGGCTTCGTCCGGTCAGCGATATGCCAGTGGCGGAGGACGTGCTCCCCGATTATAGTTACTTTATTTATGGGCCGCTATAACCTATTGCAAGGTATCAACCGTTTTCAAGAACCATATAAAACCAGGAGGTGTTTTGATGAATGTACAGCTAAAGAAGGGAACCCTGGACATGTGCGTGCTGTCGCTGCTCTGCGAGAGCGACAAATACGGATATGAGCTGGTAAACCGGATATCCGAAGCTATCGAGATATCCGAGGGTACAATCTACCCGCTGTTGAAGCGTATCAAGGACGACGGGTATGTTACCACATACCTCAAGGAATCCTCGGAGGGGCCGCCCCGTAAGTATTACTCCATCACCGAGAGCGGGGCAAGGAAGAAGGACGAGCTGCTGGATGAATGGGCCGCGTTTATTGATGGCCTTAACAAAATAACGGGATTAAAGGACGGAGGGGCATTATGAGCAAATACGAATTTTTAAGCATACTGGGGCGTGAACTGGGCAACCTGGACGCCGAAACGCGCAACGAAATATTGAACGATTTCGGCGAGCATTTCGATATCGGGCTGCGTTCGGGCAAGAGCGAGGAAGAGATATCCCGCGTCCTGGGGGATCCGAGGGATATCGCCCAAGAGTTCTCGCAAAACCGCAGAGAGCAAGCCGCCGATACAGAGAGACGGACGGATGAGGACCGTTACGCCGCATACACGCCGAACAGAAGGGAAGATACGGCAGACATAAGTGACGAGGATACCGCATTTTCTTTCGACGGTTTTGTGAAGAACGTTGACGCCCGGAGGGTACGGTGCGTCCGGCTGGATTTAACAGAGGATGACATTGAGATACGCGGAGGAAACCAAAGCCGTATCACGCTGCAGACAGACGAAGACGACGAGGACGCGTACTCCGTATCGCTTCTGCCTGACGGCGTGTTCTATATCAAAAAGCAGCGCGGTCACGGCGGCTCGGACATCAGCTTGGAGCTGCCTGAGGATTATTACGGGGACTTGGAAGTAACGACCAGATCAGGAGACATACAGGCGGCGAATCTGAGCAGCCTTGCTTCCTTCAAAGCCAGATCGTCGTCCGGGGACATGGAAGCGGAGAATGTGCGCTGTGCGGGCGAGTTCCGCGTTCATATAACGGGCTCGGGAGACGCGAGTTTAAGCGCCGTAGCAGCCGAGCGGTTCGTACTAGCCTCCGCTTCGGGAGATTTTGACATATCCCGGCTTAACGCGTCCTCAACGCTTAATATGTCCACCGGTTCCGGGGATATTGATTTGCGTGAATGCAAATGCCCCGGCGGGTTTAATGTTTCCACCGGCTCCGGCGATATCGGCTCGGATAACGGCGCGGGTCAGTTCAAGGCCAGCACTGGCAGCGGCGAGGTGGTGGTTACAAATCACCTAGGAACGGTTTGGGCTTCCACAGGATCGGGTAACATAGAGATAGAGACCGACGAGATAACCAGCGACGTTACCTACTCCACCGGCTCTGGAGACATAAATATCGAGTGCCGCCGCCTTTCGGGCAACATCAGAATAGCCTCCGGCTCGGGGGACATCGAGTTCAGCGCATATGAGCTGGGCGGCAATATAACGGGCCGCACGGTCTCCGGGGATATAGACCTGTCCCTCGGCAGGGGCAGCAATGCGGTCTTCGCCTTAAAGACGGGATTCTCCGGCAGGAAACGCAATGAATTCGACAGGATTCGCAGCGAACAGTATCAGAACACAGCTTGCAAAGTCAGCTTGGAAACCCTCAGCGGGGACATTGATATCAAGGCTTTGTAACCGTAAATATACTCAGAACTGAGATTGACATTATTTGCAAACGGGTTATAATTAAATAAAGTATATAAAGTCCAACGATCGGAGGATTTCCTTTGTGAATGAGAAAATGAAGATATTGAAGATGCTGGAGGAAGGCCGTATAACCACGGAGGAAGCATCGAGGCTGCTGGATACCGTGGCGGATGGCGCGGCCCCCGCATCCGCTCCGCCGCCTCCGCCGTTTAAACCCGGCGGATTCACGCCCCCGCCGTCTCATGCGTCGTCATCGCAACCGCCCTCGCCTTTTCCGCCTCCGCCGCCGTCTTATCCATCGGCGCCGCCCCCTCCGAGGGCTCCATACGGCCCTGCCTCTAACGATAACGGTTCCCGCAGGGGCGAGCCCTATGCCCCGCGCACGGCTCCGCGCCGTTCGGGCGAGAGTATTACGGAGGATTTATCGAGGCGTTTCGAGTCCTTCTTTAAGGATATAGAACCCAAGATACAGCGCTTTACTGAAAGCGTGGTCGAAAAGACCTCGGGAGCGGCTGACGCGATATCTAAAAGGCTTCAAGAGCAGTCCCCAAGATCCGGCGGGTATTCCCCGCCGCCCGCACCGGCAAGACCAGCTGCCCCCCGGCCTGAACGTTCCCCAGGCGCGCCGCCGTTAAAGGGCCGCAATGAGCGCGACTTCGAGCAGAAAGTCACGGAGAACGGCAGCGAATTGATCCTGGACGGCCTTAACGGCCAGGTGCTTCTAAAGGGATATAACGGCGACAAGATCACGGCGAAGGTATATTACACCGCGAAACGGGGCAATCCCTCGATGGAGCTGATGGCTCTGGGCAGCAAGTATTATCTGAGCTACGACGAAAACGAGTTCGAGTCCGTTTCAATAGACGCCTACATCCCCGAGGCGCTGTTTGATAACGTCCGCGTAACGACGAATAACGGCCACATGGTGGTTCAAACCGTCCGCACGAAGAACGCGAAGTTTGAGAACGCCAGCGGCGATGTGGAGATTTCGGGTCTGGCCGCGAAGGACCTCTTGATCGAGGCCAACAACGGAAACCTGCGTCTTACGGGCATCACCGCCGAACGCGCTGCGATAGACGGCTTCAACGGCGCCATAACCGCCCAGGACACGGACATAGGCCAGCTCAAGATGTCAACCTTCAACGGCGACATAACAATGCGTATATCCCGCTACGAAGGGTTCGGCGAGTATAAGTGGGCGGTCGAGTCCAATAACGGCAAGGTGAGCATGGTTCTGCCCTCTTCGATAAACGTCGGCTACCATGTGCGCGCCAACGCGGCGCTGAGTGAGGTTAAAATCGGCCTTACCGGGCTTTCTTACATCACCAATACCAAATCCAACGCCGAGGCTGAGAGCACCAACTTCAACAGCTCCGAGAAGAAAGTGACGCTGCTGCTTGAGACATCAAACGCCCCGCTGGTAGTGAATTAATCCATGAATTTGTTAAGGCGCTGGGCCGCTCCATCGTCAGCGGCGAGAGCGTTTTTATCACAAAAGCCAAAAGCTCCAGCGGCGGAACGCGAATAGCTATCGCGCCTGCGGTGCCGGGTATGGTGCGTGAGCTCCCTGTAGGTCAGCGGCAATGGCGCATCCGTGGCCAGGCGTTCCTTGCCTGCGACGACGGGGTGTCGTATGATAGGTATAATATACCTTTCTTGCATAACGCCGTTATAGACATTCTCCCCTGTCAGCGCCCCGCCGCAGGCGGCGGCCGTTTTCGCGGAGGCAGCGTTATCCTTGTCGCATATTATAAGGATTTGGGGCATCCCCAGCTCCCTTGCGGCGTCGACGGCCAGAAGAAGCTGCGCTTTACCATACCCCTTTCCGCGCTCAGACGGGCGGACGCCGTATCCTATATGGCCTCCGTGCAGCTCCAGCTCGGGCGTCAGGGTATGGCGGAGCTGCAGCGAGCCGATTATCCTGCCGTCGGATTTCCTTACCGAAAGAAAGGTGCTTGCGTGGAAGCCGTTCTTTAACTCGTTCTCCTCGATGGCAAGGGTTCTCTCCAGCCATTCGTCAAAGCTGTCATACCTCATCATGCCGTTGCTTCCGTTGATATGGTCTTCACCGTATGTAATGTATTCCTGGCGGTACTCCCAAACCGGCCCTTCCAGCTCCTTCGACGGCCTTGTCAAATACAGCCCGTTCACCTCCAGCCCCAGCGCCGTTTTAACCCGATCCATAAGATATGGTTGAATACCGGGAAATGAAAGATTGACTGGGGCTTCGCCGAACAGGCGGACGCGTTCGATTTCGCTGTCCGGCAGCGGGCCGAGCTCATAAATCTCAGCGAAGTACAGCATCCCGTCACAACCGGCGGCAGGGTTTACGGAATACCCGCACACAGGCCGGATATCAAAACTCACCGCCCCGGTCTCCTCGAACAGCTCGCGTTTCGCGGCGCAGGCGATGGCCTCGCCCGGTTCCCTGCGCCCTCCGGGGACTTCCCAGGTTCCGCGTTTCCGGTTCTTAACCCAAAGCCATCGGCCTTTATACCGCGCCGCTATAACCGCATATTTAAGAAAAGCGTCGTTAATGTCATTTATTTCGTAGAAGACAGGATTATTAATGCCTGACACCTCCGTAAATAAAAAAATAAAGGGTCTCTGGCAGGGCCGGCTGTTCCTGCATCTCTTTTAGCCCGGAAGGCGTGTGGATGCCGTTGTCCACCTCAGAAACCCAATATCATCTTAATCATATTATATCAATATTATTCTTTTTTGTAAACAATTTTATGTGTTAGAATATAACGCTTTAATCGAGGCTCCTTTATCTCCCACATTGTTAGGATTGAATTCATATTATCAAAAGATTCCGTACTTAACCTCAAAATAATCACCGCCGCGTTATCATATCTCTTAATTACAAGAGCCGTATCAGGGTGTTTAGGATCCTGAAAGATAAAATCAGGATCCTCTAAAATTTCCGGCAGCTTTTCCCGGTATTTCTCGTATGTACCGGCCCTTTGGGATAATATATGAGCTAATTGCTTATCGGTCAAAATAACCTTGTCAGTGACGATATCTGCCGAAATGTCCTTAAACATTTCAACATCAATTCTTCCTATAACATCCATATAACCGCCGCCACAGTAAAAACCCCCGCCAGCGCGTACCCCGCCAGCACATCCGTCAAGTAATGCACGCCCATGCCAACCCGGCTTAACCCTGTCATCAGCGCGAGAACGCAGGCGCAGGCCCCGAACCCCGGGGATATCCCCATTAACGCCAGCGCGATTGCGCCTGCCGAGGCGGCATGATTGGACGGGCAGGAATAACCGGCTTTACCGCCTTCAGGCGGCTCCAGGCCTAATGTGATATAGGGCCTGGCCCTTTTTATAAGCCGCCGCAGGCCGTATGAGGTCAAAATGGTGCAGAGGGGAGCCGCCAGATATGAAAAAAGGGCGCGCTCACCGTAAACATACAGCCAAGCGCCTCCCGCAGCGTAAACGATAAAGAAGGCCAAAGGGGAACCGCGGTAAACAACGCTTGCCGCCTTCAGCACATATTTATGCCTCCTGACGCTGTTGTACAGCGCCAGCGTTATTTTAGCGTCCAGTTTTAAATTCAAACTCAGTTACTCAGCTTCGCCGCCGTTCTTTCGGCGCTGGCTGCGGTCTCTTGCATATACTCCTTGATGCGGTCGTTTTCCGCGCCGGTGAATGCTGCGGCGTCCAGGCCGTCGGTCTTCAGTTCCCGCTCCAGCCATGTGATATAATAGCGCAGCCTGAGCAGCGAAAGGTTCGCCGTGACGCCTTTTATCGCGTGGGCCGTGGATAAGGCGGCTTCCAGGTTCTTTTCGCCGATCGCGGCGAGCAGGGCGCTCTCCATAGTGTTCTTTATGAAAGTATTGAGGAGCTTCGCATAGAGTTTTTTGTTGTTCATAGTCCTGCCGAGGCCTTCTTCAACGTCGATAAACGGGTATTGCTCAAAGGATTCCATTTCACGCCTCCTGTGTCATACTGGTAAATATTCTACCACATTAATCCGTTTGAATCAACGATTTATATAAAATGAGCCTCCGAAATATCATGCTGGCCTTTTTTGTCGGATTATGATATGATAGGGATT
This sequence comes from Clostridiales bacterium, assembly GCA_031271375.1. Taxonomy (GTDB): domain Bacteria; phylum Bacillota; class Clostridia; order Lachnospirales; family WRAX01; genus JAISVU01. The sequence goes on from JAISVU010000101.1 coordinate 6,373, forward strand.
GAAGCAAAAGGAGGACAACCTATGAAGCGCGTTATAGCGGCCTTGACCGTTCTTGTATTGCTATCGGCCGCGACAGGGGTATCGGGTATGGAGTTTAACAGTTCGGGGCTTTTGATGCTGGTGAGCCAGGGGCACGAGGTAGAATCAGACTATAAGCCGGAAAAGATTCAAGACATCGCGAAGGCGGCGCGGTCCGCCAAAGCCGAGATACCGCTGCGTCCCGAAGCCGCCGAGGCGTATCTGGCAATGTGCGAGGCGATGAAAGCTGAAGGCATCCCCGTGCCTTACGCCGTCAGCGGGTACCGTACATATGACCTCCAAGCGACTTTATACAAGAATAAAACCGCGTCCTATAAATCCCAGGGGCTATCCGAGGCGGAGGCAAAGAAAAAGGCCGCGACCGTAGTCGCGCCTCCCGGCTCCAGCGAGCATCAGACCGGCCTTGCCCTGGACATCTCCGTTGACGGATCCCTGGATGAGGACTTTGCGGACACCAAAGCGGGGAAATGGCTTGCCGAAAACAGCTGGCGCTTTGGCTTCGTGCTGAGGTATCCTGACGATAAATCGGATATTACAGGGATTATCTTTGAGCCCTGGCATTTCAGGTATGTGGGGGCCGCTCACGCCGCCGTAATGAAGGAAAATGACTGGTGCCTGGAGGAATACATAACCGCCCTTGCGGAAAACGCGCCTTTTTATGCCAAGATTGAAGGCGTAGACCATGCCGTTTATTATCTGCCCGAGGGGTCATACCCCGGCGTGGCGGACGGCGAGGAGTTCTTGGATTATTCGTCGGACAACGCCGGAGGGCATGTTATGACCGTCGCGCTTCCGAACGGCGTTCCCGAAGACAAGGGGGAATGGGTTTTATTACCATAGACAGGGTGGGTCATATATGAAAACAGGAAGAAATGAGCCGTGTCCTTGCGGTAGCGGGAAGAAGTATAAACACTGCTGTTATCAGAAGAATCACGACAACAGCAATGAAGAGGGCCTGGCCATTGAAGAAGAGCTGCGGGATAAAGATCACGATGAGGCTTATAACGAATCCATGCTTAGGGGCCTCCTCAACTTTCGTATGTTTTTTTTGGGAAGAAAACCTCATATTAAGGAATATTACAAAGTAAGAAAAATGCACGGCGAAATCTGCGGCGCGATGATTGAGTATTATGACGAGGGTAAATTTCAGCTGAAGATTGACAGCCCATTTATCGCGGATAAAAGCAAAAAGCCGGATGCCGCCAGAAAACGCAGGGAGATTCGGCTAATAGATAACCATTTTGATTTTGAAACAATCGAGGGACTTAAAGGTTTTCAAGACCGGATAATATACAGGCACGCGCTTAATATGAACTGTGTCACGGAGGATTTTATCAGGCTTCATCGGTACCGA
>JAISVU010000130.1 GCA_031271375.1 Clostridiales bacterium
AGGCCGTGGAGATCCACCACACAGTACAGGCAGTTATACTCGTCCTGCAGCGCGGTAAAATTCATCATCGCGCCGATATAATTCCCAATGCTTGGGACGCCTGTCGGCTGTATGCCGGAAAAAACCGTTTTCTTGTCCATTGATTGATCCTCCTACTGTAGATACCATTCCTCTATATTATAAAACACATCGTCCAGTCTCACATCCACCGGCCCTTGAACAGCGGGTTCGGTCAGCAGCGCGGACTTTCTAAACACCAGTCCAATAATGGGCATCTCATACGCGATATAGTTCTGGAGCTGACTGTAGGCGTGGAGGATGGCGGCTTCTTCGGACGCGGCGTGGGCCTCGGCAAGGAAACCGTCCATGTTGGCGTTCTGATAACGCTGATAGTTCGCCTCGCTTTCAGAATGGAGCATGAACCCCAAGTCCGGCGCCGTCTGTAGCTTGTAACCGCCCAGGAAAATATCGAAGTCCCCGTTTTGCAAAGCCTGCACATACTCGTCCCAGGGCAAGGACCGCAAATCCACGGCTGCGCCGATCATCGCAAGGTTACGGGCAAGCAGCTCCGCGGTTCTTACGCGCTCGGCGTTTTCGCTGTTGACCAGCACCCGCAGCTCCGTCCCGGCCAGCTCGGCGGCCCTCAGGTAATCGGAAGCCGCTTGGGTATTATACTCATAATGCGCCACCATTTCGTCATGGAGCCATGAAGCGGGGCTTATCGGCGTCGGCGCAAGAACGGCGGCGTTTTTATACACTGTTTGCAGTATATCGGCGTAGGGCAAGGCGTGGGCCACGGCAAGCCGCGTCTCCCGTTTCGCGACGGCGGGGTTTTGGAAGTTAAACCCTATAAAGTCAAAATACCCCGAAACATACTCCGTCTCGTAGAAATTCTGCGAAGCCGCCCTTGCGGCGCTCCAGCCCGACGAGGTAACGGGCGCCGCGTCGGTAACGCCCTGGATAAATGCGTTGACATCATCTTCGTCCGAGGCGGTGATGATTACCTTAATGTTCTGGATGTACGCGGCCCCTCCGGTGGGCTGTTCCGACGCCGTTAAGGATATTTGGAGCATGTCGCGGCCATCCAGCTTGTAAGGGCCGCTGCCGACCGGGTTCATCTGTTTATCGCTTGCCTCCCCGGCGTTCCGGTAATACCCCGACGGTATTATCGGGAAACGCAGCATATATCCCATCTGGGCGTAAGGCTGTATCAGGTTCACCCGGACGCTGCCCCCTGACACCTGGGCTGAAAGGATATTTTGGGCGCATTCCTTGTACACCGCGTCCATCGGGGACGTGTTTTTGAGGTATTCAATTGAGAAACGCACATCCTCGGCGGTTATCGCAGAGCCGTCCTGCCAGCGGGCATCCTGGCGCACATCCAGCGTCCAGGTCTTCCCGTCGGCGCTGACCGCGCTGCCGGTAAGCAGGGCCGGGTTATGGACGGGCCTAAGCTCGGCGTCCAGTATAAACAGTTTTTCAAATATAAGCGAAAGCACCCTGTCAACGGTTTCATCCTCGTTCAGTAAAGGGTTAAGGGTCAGCGGGTGGCGCATAGACAGCGTCAAATCCCCGCCGGAAACAGGCTGCGCCGACGCGCTGGGAGGAGTGACGGTTCGCATTGCGCGCACGTCGGGCGGGACGGTCTGTTCCGGCTCGCCGCCGCCGCAGGCAGACAGGGCAAAGGCGCATATTAACGTCAACAGTATTATCTTTTTTATCATTTGCCTATCCTCAACAAAATATTGTAGATTCTCCTGGCGGATCTGACCCGCTCCACATACCGCCGGGTTTCGCCGAAGGGAATGCGGTTCAGGTTCACGCCGTCCGCCGATATGGAGGAATCGTTAAGCCAGCCCTCCACGTTGCCGCTCCCTGCGTTGTAAGCGGCCAAAGCGGTATCTTCCTCCCCGAACTGCTTGAGCAGCACGTCTAAGTACCAGCAGCCCAGCTCAATGTTTATCCGAGGCTCGGTAACGTTATCAAAGCTATAACCCTCAAGGCCGATCTCCTCCGCGCCCCAGGCAGCGGTGCCTTCGGTCAGCTGCATCAGGCCCCGGGCGTCCTTTGGGGATACTATCTCGGAACGGAAACGGCTTTCGGTATGGATCACGGCGCAGACAAGATCCGGCTCGAGCCCGTATTTTGCTGAAAGCTCCCGCGCCAAACCGATGTATTTATAGGGATAAACCAGCGTGAACGCGCCGGCAAGTCCTGCGAGTATCAACACGGTGAGCAGCAGAGCGTACCGTTTCCTGCCTTTTTTAGCCAAATAGAGCCTCCGCCAGTTTTTTTGTCTGATCGATAAAATCCTCGTAACTCCCGTCATTCTCCAGCAGAAAATCCGCCAGCTTGGACGCGTCAATGTTATTCTCTTCCTGGATGCTGATACGGCGGTTTGCGGCCTCCGTACACAGGCCGTCCCTCGCGATTATACGCTCACGGCGTTTATCCGCGCCGGACACCACTGCGATCACGGCGTTGCAAAAACGGTATACCCCCGATTCGTACAGCAGAACCGCGTCCAGCACCGCATTCTTGTATTTTATTGGGCTGAATGCGGCGTCGGAGATTTCCTCCGCTATATACCGCGCTATATGCTTATGCGTTATCCGGTTCAATAAGGTCAGCTTCGCGGCGTCGCTAAAGACGATCCTGCCCAAAACCTTCCGATATATCTCTCCGTCCGGCGCCAGAATGCCCGGGCCAAAGGCCTCCACAACCTCATTATACGCGGTTCCGGTCTTTAACAACGCCTTATGGCCCAGCTTGTCGGCGTCTATCATATACGCCCCGTAACTCTCAAAGACCTTCGCCGCCGCGGTTTTGCCGCTCCCTGTGCGCCCCGTTATGCCAACAATCATAATTTCGCCTCATACCAGGAGCGGCCTGTGCTTACATCGGCTTTTAAAGGCACCGACAGCACCGCCGCGCCTTCCATCTCGGCTTTTAACAGCTGGGCTGCGGCTTCTGCCTCGGCTTCCGGGGCCTCGACCAGCAGCTCGTCGTGAACCTGGAGGATGATCCGCGCCTTCAGCCCTTCCGCGATGAGCCGGTTATATGTCTTAATCATCGCAATCTTGATAATATCCGCCGCGCTGCCCTGGATCGGCATGTTCATCGCGGCCCGTTCGCCAAACATCCGTATATTGCGGTTGGGGGAGCGCAGCTCCGCTATCTCCCGCCTCCGCCCTGTAATAGTCGCCGTATAGCCCAGGCGCTTCGCGTTTTTAACGGTGTCTTCCATGAATGTTTTAACGCGGGGATATCTGCGGAAATAGCCGTTTATATAATCCTCGGCTTCTTTAAGCGTAATGCCCAGGTCATGGGCCAGCGAAAAGGCGCTTTGCCCGTAGATAATGCCGAAGTTGACGGTCTTCGCGGCCCGCCTCTGCGCGGCGGTAACATCCCCCAGCGCGACGCCGAACACCTCCGACGCCGTGATGCTGTGGATGTCCAGGCCGTTCGTGAACGCGTCTATGAAGGTTTCGTCCCCCGACATATGGGCCAGGACGCGCAGCTCAATCTGCGAATAATCCGCATCGATGAACAGGCATCCGCCGGCGGGGATAAAGGCCCTGCGCAGCTCCCTCCCCAGCT
>JAISVU010000194.1 GCA_031271375.1 Clostridiales bacterium
GAGACTCAAATCAAAAAGCGCCTGACGCGTCGGGCGCTTTGCTTATTTATCGGGATTTATCATTCGCGTATTCCAGACACCACAAGGAAGGCAATTCCTTTAGGAAATCGGAGCACCTCCGTTTTAAATCGTCGGAGCGCGGAATCTGCTTGGCTTCCAAGTCTCCCAGGATGGAGGTGAGCCTCCACCGAACACTGCCGATCCGATTTTTACAGTCGCACTTTATATAATGGGCTGCGGACGTGTCTCCGGACTGGGTATGGGTTTCGAACTTGTTTTTTCTTGAGTTTATATAGTTCAAATCCCAATCAATTTGATCAAGCTCCATTTCAACCTGGCGAAACGTGCGGATCATCCTATACCCCCTTTAACACATTTATCTTGACGCACAACAATAGCGTGATTCTAGCACAAAAAAAATGAAATGTCAATCGGGAAATTAATCCGGTAATTTTTATCCTCGCATATATTTTCGGCAAAATGGGGATAAATATTTACATGAACATTAAAACTAGGAGGGATAATATGAGATTTAAAACCGGAATCATAACGGGGGCAATCCTGGGCATCGCTTCCGCCGCGGCCGCCGGGCTGGCGCTTAGTGACAACCGTACCCGTAGGCAGATAGCCCGCAGCGGCAAGCGCGTGATAAATAAAGCCGGCGACGCGATTTCGAGCGTTGCGGACAGAATTGACATTTAAGTACCCGCTGATTGGTCGGCGATTACTGAGGCCGGATAACCCCGGCCTTTTTCTTTAAAATGTATCTTAACATAAAGATTTTCGACAACGTACATCAGGTCTTGACAGTTTCTTCCACGTATGTTACTATATCACATATAATTAGGGAGGGATTAATAATGCACACCTGTACTCGTTATTTCAAACTATGCGCTTTGCTTATTGCGGCGGGCATAATGCTGCTTGCCGCGCCTCTAGCGTCTTACGCCCATCCCGGCAGGGTGGATTCATCAGGAGGTCATAATAAGACCTCTGACGGCACTTATCATTATCACGCGGGCAGCGACCGCAAAATTGAGTATTCCACGCCGCAGAACGGCGCAACGCCGCGGCCTTCGCCCACGCCTGCGCCTACTCCACAGCCCGCAGTTAAACCTGTCGACATTATCGGCCTGGTAAATGACAGCGGCCAAAAGATAACAATGGGGATGAAAAAGGCTCCGATTGATTTAATCATGCGGAAGTCCGGGACGATAGTTCCCAACTCCGATGAGGAGAATGAAAGAATAATCAAGCATTATTACGGCGAAGGCCTTTCTATTACATATAAGGACGGTGTATGCTGTATAATTGAATACTCCATAACCGAGCCGATAGATAACACTGTCCTGGACGAGCTCCCTAAGGGCTGGACTGTTATCGGCGGCGCAGGGCTTGGGGCGGGCTTTGACGAGATTGCGAAAGCATACGAAGCGCCGGAAGACGCGGGAACGTCCGCCGCCGACAAAGGCGCGGCGTTAATCAGTTTTTACGCGGACGAAGATGATGAATGGCATTTCGATATCTTCTCAGACATTGAAGAATTACCGCCCGAATACCATTATACCGTGCTTTACACCGGCTTCGCCCTGGACGGCGAAGCGGGCCGCGTTGCCGATACGATCACGATAGCGTTGAAGCCGACAGACAAACACTCCGTTTATTGGGGCCACTCCGGCGACAAAGTACATATAGACCCAAATTGCAGAACCATTGAAAACGGCGTGTTCTGGGGTTCGCTTGAGGAAGCGCGAGCCGCAGGGCATACCGAGGGATGGTGCCAGGTGTGTTCAAAGGGATGGACGGACGCGAGGCTAAGGGCGTCAGGCAACCCGAATATCGAGTGATTATTTAACATAAAGAAATGACCGCGAAAGCGCCGAAAAACACGAAAAATGCGGAAATCATGTGTTTTATCAAAATGGTCGTTTCCAGATTTTTTCGCGTTTTTCGTGCCTTTCGTGGTTTATGCTTTTATGAGACATAGCAAGCTCCTAGATATAGCGGGTACTCTGATATAATGATACTGGCTAATTTCACCTTTATTAACTCAGGGTACAAAGGGAGCTTTTCTATTTCGTCTACGCCCACCCACTCAGAGCCCTGCATGTCTATGTCTAATTCCGTCACCGTTCCGGTGGGCTTGTCCAATAAACGGCATAGAAATACGAAATGTATCTTATGAGCGTAGTCCGCATACTCCGCGCGGAACCTGGCGTGTACCGATATCTCCTCAAAAACGGCGCAAAGGCGTATCACTTCAACGGAATAGCCCGTCTCTTCCAGGCACTCGCGCCTTACGGCGTCTTCAAGGGTTTCGTATTGATTCTGACCTCCGCCGGGCAGATCATAATAGACATCGCCGTTCTCAAGCCCGTAGGCCATATCGCCGAGGGTATTTAAGTTTTTATTCACCAGCACTTTACCCCCGTTTATAATTATCGCCTTAGCCGAATTTCTTACGCTCATACGCTTCTATCCTCTTCGCTTTTTAATAACTCCACTATCATCGTCGTCCCCACGCCCACCTCGCTGTATACATAGATATTCCCGCCGTGAGCCTCGATTATTTCCTTTGAAATGGATAATCCCAAACCGGTGCCGCCCAGCTCCCTGGAACGGGCTTTATCAACACGGTAGAATCGTTCGAAGATACGGTCAAGGTCTTCCGCCGGGATACCCATACCGTTATCCTTTATGCTTACGCGGTACACGTCTCCCGCGTCCTCAAGGCTTACTTCCACAACGGCGTTATCGCCGCTGTAACGCAGGGAGTTCGTGATGATATTGTTAAACACCTGGCTTATACGCTCGTGATCCGCCTCGGTGAACGCCTCGAACCCCGGTTCATTGTATATAACGGTTTTGGACGATCCCATGTTTTCCAGCGTATGGCGGTGCTTTGCGACGTTTTGGGCTAGGAGAGCGCAGAGGTTTACGGTTTGAAGGTTAAAGTCCAGCTGTTTATTATCCAGCCGCGACAGTTCCAAAAGGTCATTAACCAAAATCGTCATCCGATCCGTCTCGCCGTTTATCGTAGCGAGGAAATCCGCAAAATGGCCGTCCAGGCCGGCCTCGGCGGGTATCTCGTCCAGCAGTGTCTCGGCGTAGCTTTTAATTGTCGTCAATGGCGTGCGCAGCTCATGGGACACGTTCGCGACGAACTCCTTGCGCATATTCTCCAGCATTATGTGTTTTGTGAGGTCCTGAAGTAGCAATACCACGCCCCCGGCCTCGCCTTTGCTGCCCCTGTAATAGTTGCATACCACGTTTATAAAACGCCCGTCTATGGGCAGAACCGAATCAGGTATCGTCTGAGCGCCTCCCTCGCCTGTTACGGTCTTTAGGTTAAGGCGAACCAGCATTTCTTTTAATGATATGCCGTCGATACCCCTTATTCCCAGCAGCTCCTCGCATATCTGGTTTGCGTGGATGAGCCGTCCCCGCGTGTCATACGCCATAACGCCGTCGGTGACATTATGCAGGACGATTTCCAGCTTGTTCTTCTCGCTCTCGATAACGGATAGGGTCTGGCTCAGTTCGCCCGCCATATGGTTAAAGCTCTCGGTGAGCTGACCGATTTCATCGTTGGAGTGTACGCTGACGGCTTCGTTAAGGTCGCCCCTCGCGTAATCCTTCGCCTTCTTTGTCAGCAGGACTATCGGTTTATTCACGGTGCCAGCGAAAAAGATGCCCAGGATCACCGCCAGGGCCAGCGCGATCAAGAGCCCCATCAGGAAGATAACCGTTATCATCCAAATGGAATTGTATATGTCCTGGGCGTCGGAACGGAGGTAGAGGATATATTCCGTGCCCAGCCGGGCTGTCACCGGGCGCGCATACTCCATCCACCGCTTGGCGGCGTCCTCCTGATCTGGATAAATGCGTCCCGCCGAAAAGGTTTCCTCACCCGCCATAGCTCCGATAATGACCGAATTCTTGTACTGTCCGACGATAAGCGGGCTGACAGCGGCATTCGTGGCAATAGTGCGGCCCTCGGCGTCAAGGATGTAATACTCGTCGCCTTGCGGCCTTGCCAGGTAAAAAAGCTGCTGCTGAAACCCGTCTTCTGGCAGCTCGTCAATAACCGCGCCTTTTATCATGTCGGCGGCCTGCGATAGCCTGTCCCTCACCGTGCGTTCCTCGCTGAAGCGCAGAACGACCACGGTGAACGTCCCGCAGGAAGCCATCACGACAAAGACCAGGATAAGGTACATCACGACCATTTTTAACCGTATGCTTCTCATACCGTTTTAGTCATTAAAATAATACCCCACATCGCGCTTTGTCATTATGTAGCTGGGACGCGCAGGGTTTTCCTCTACCTTGGAGCGTAAACGCCTGATGGTGACATCCACATTACGCGTGTCGCCGAAATATTCGTATCCCCAAACGCGCTCAAGGAGTTCCTCCCTTGTAAAGACCTTATTGGGCTGGGAGGCCATGAACTTCAACAGCTCAAATTCCTTATGGGTCAGCTCCACTACCTCGCCGTCCCTTCGAACCTCCACCTTCCCCAGGTCAATAGCGATATCCTTAAACACCAGGCTCTCAATTTCCTCGGGAACGCGTTCTGTCCGCCGCAGATTGGCCTTCACCCTCGCCATTAATTCCGGCAGGGAAAAGGGTTTTGTCACATAATCGTCGGCCCCCAGCTCAAGCCCCAGCACCTTATCAACCTCGTCAACCCGGGCCGTCAGCATGATAATCGGCACCTGAGACTTCTCGCGGATTTTCCTGCACACCTGATACCCGTCAAGGCCCGGCATCATTATATCCAGCAAAACCAAGTCCGGCTCGGCGCTAAGGGCCTTCTCCAGGCCCGCTTCGCCGTCGAAGGCGCTTATAACGTCGTACCCCTGCTTTTTGAGGTTGTGCGCGATTATTTCGACTATCTTCTTCTCGTCGTCTATTATCAGAACCGTTCTGCCCATTCCCCGTCTCCTTCTTATTATGTTCCATTCTAGTATAACATTGTTAATTCTATTTTATTATGCGGAATTTGTCAATTATTAGTGGATGTAAAAAAATAAGTCTTGAAACTGAGAGAATTTCATAGTATAATAATGGTAAGAATAAAAGAGTGGACGCGCTAACGCCCACTCAGCGGTGCAGTTGCAAAAACCGTTTGACGGTGGAGTGACTGAACTACAGTTAATTAAGCATATCTGGAATTACGAAAATAAGCCTCTCTTGGTCGGGCAGGCTTATTTTTTGTTGACCTCCCATGTCACGTATATCAGCAAAGCCGTCAGAATCAACGACAGTATTTCGTAGCTATACTCCGTCTCGCTTAAATGTTCCGCTGCGCGGAATCCGCGCAAAAAACGCGCGGCGGACGCAAGCGTCTGATTTAAGCGAAACGGAGTAGTGGGAGCGTTAGCGGAAAAAGTCTTAAACGCACAAGCGCGTTACGACTTTTTTCGCTAACGCTGTATAGTAAATGTGAATGTCATTAGCTTCCCTCCTCTCTTACGAAGAGTTCAGCCAATTCGAAAGCACCGCCCCACGGTTCTGCACCGGTATCATCATAGCATGTATTCCATATTATGACAATATTTTTAAATTCATAACAATTAAACTTTCTATTGACACATCCGTATTATATGTTATAATACACTTAAATGCCTCATTACACAAGAGTGCGAAGGGGTGAGGAAGTGTTTCAGATAGACCTCAAGAGCAGGAAAGCCATCTACGAGCAGGTTGTAGACAACTTCAAGCGCCTGATAACCACAGGCGCGCTGAGGGAACACGACAAGGTTCCCTCCATCCGCGACCTGGCCCGAAGCCTGGACGTAAACCCGAATACAGTCCAGAAGGCCTACCGGGAGCTGGAAACCCAGGGTTACTTCTACACGGTGCTGGGCCAGGGGAACTTTATCGCGTCTCCGTCAACAAACGACGATAAAGCCGTGCAAACGCGGCTAAACGCCGTCGGTGAGCTGGTGAGGGAGCTTATCTACCACGGCGTAAGCAAGGAAGAGATCATCAAGTTTATTGAATCATTAGATTAATCAAAGGGGAGAATTGCATGATCCGCATTGAAAAGCTGGTTAAGACCTTCGACGGATTCCCGGCCCTTAACAGCTTGAACCTTCATGTCAAGAAGGGCTCGCTCTACGGGCTCGTGGGCGTCAACGGCTCGGGCAAGACCACGATAATACGGCATATCTCCGGCATGTACCGGCAGGACAACGGAACCGTGGAAATAGACGGTATGCCCGTCTATGACAACACGGCGGTCAAGTCGCGCCTGGGATATATCGCCGACGACCTGTACTTTTTCGGCAACTATTCCATCAGCGCGCTGAAATCCTTTTACTCCAGGTTATACAAGAGCTGGAGCGGCGAGCGCTTTAACGAGATGTCGGCGCTGTTTAAGCTGGATTGCCACAAGCCTGTGCGTAAGTTCTCAAAGGGTATGCAGAAGCAGGCGGCGTTTATACTGGCGATGTCGGTAATGCCCGACGTTCTGCTCCTAGACGAGCCGATAGACGGCCTCGACCCCTTAATACGCCGCCAGGTTATGCACCACATCATCAAAGAAGCCGCCGAACGGGAGATGACCGTCCTGCTGTCCTCGCACAACCTGAAGGAGATTGAGGGCGTCTGCGACACGGTGGGCATCGTGAAGGAAGGGCGCATGGTCATAGAGAAGGAGCTGGACGACCTAAAAGCCGGGACGCTGAAGCTGCAGCTGGCCTATCCGCCGGATGACAAAAAAGGCAGGGAGCGCTATAAAGACTTAAATATACTGCACTACGAAAAGCGGGAGAACAGCAGCATCGAGCTATTAATCGTAAGCGGGGCCGAGGACGAGATAATGCCCAAAGTCAAAGCTCACAACCCCCTTGTCTGCGAGGCGCTGCCGCTTACGCTGGACGAAATATTTGTTTACGAAACGGAGGGCGCGGTAAATGAAATCTTTGACGAAATTTAATCTGCAATCCCCTATTAACCTCGCGTTGCTGCGGGAACAGCTCAAACGCTTCTGGTACCTGGCGCTGGTGCAGATGGCGCTGTACGGGATTATTCTGCTTACGGTCTACAGCGATGCCATTTCCGGCCCGAGGCAGATGCTCAACGTCCTCCAAATGAGCCATATAATAATCCCTATGGCGATGCTGTTTTTCCCGTTCTTTGCAGTTAGCGCGATGTTCACTTACCTGTTCCGCGTCCAGTCCGCCGACGTTACCCATAGCCTGCCCTACACAAGAACCCAGCTGTTCTGCACAAACGTCCTTACGGGGCTTATCCTAATGATTGTGCCGCTGCTATTGTTCTGCGTCTTTTGCCTTAACCCCGTTTATATGCCGGGCTCTCTGGGCAGAATCGGAACCCCGCTAAACCCCTTTGGAGACATAGCTCTGTTCTTCGGGCGGATGCTCCTCGCGCTGGTATTCTACTACGCGGTTTACCTAGTTTGCGTAATGGCCTCGGGGAACATAATCATGTTCATCGTCGCGGGCGGGGCGCTGCCGTTCTTGCCTATAACGCTGCATATCGTTTGGCAGTTTTTAAAGTCCTTCTTCCTGACAGGCTATGACGTGAGCAGTCATCTCAACGCCGGCCTTGCCGAAAAGCTGTTCATATCAAACCCCATATTTATGATGTTCCAGATCCAAGGCGGCATTGATATGAACCCATATATAATAACCTACGGAATAACCGCGCTGGTTCTCTGCGTTCTGGCCTTCTTCCTCTACCGGCTGCGCAGGCTGGAAAGAGCCGGGGAGACGCTTGTGTTCACCCCCGCGAAGAACGCGCTGGTCTTCTTCCTCGCCTCCGCGGTTTCGGCGGCCCTCACGTTCACGGCAATCGCGCTGCTGGCCGAGTTCGCGGGTATATATATCGCCAACGACTTCGCAATACTGCTGCTGTTCGCTCTTTTCTTCGTCGTATTCTACTACCTGGGCCATATGATGATGGAGCGGACAATACATGTCAAATCCAAGCGCAAGCTGCTCAAATGGTTCGCGGCGGTTCTGGGCGGGATATTGGTTGTGGGATACTTCTTTACGATAACGGGCATCGGCAGCTCCTTCGTGCCTAAGTTCAGCGATGTTGAAGCCGTATATACAGGCGGAGCGAGTTTCAACAACATTCCCGACGGAACCATCATCTCAGACAGCAATATCATCGACGGGGTCATAAACGCGCACAAGGCGCTGCTTAAGGATAAAGGCACGCTCAGGGAAGCCGGGTTTTACGGGGGCTTCAACAGTTCGGGGCTTTCGCGTAAATACGGGCACCTCTCCCGGGAATACATCGCCTACTTTCTCACGGACGGCGCCGCCGTTACAAGCGCCTACGTTATCCCCGCCTCGTTATATGAATCTTCCGGGCTTAACAGCCTGCACGCGGAAGAAACCGTGGCTCTAACCCAGTATTTAGGGAACAAGGCGCGGCTGGAGCCGGAAGACCTCGGCGCAATATCGCTGTCTATACCGGGGCGGTTCGATGGTTCGCTGGGCTTCAGCGACCCTCGGGAGCTGGAGGAGCTTTTCGCCTGTATCAAGGCCGACGCCCTCACCGACGCCGAAAGGATGGGAGCAATGATAAAAGAGGCCGCCGAAAACGGCGCCGCCGCCATTTCAGACTATTACGGCGCGGATAATATCTGCATAATCAATATCTTCAGCAAGGAGGAGATGGAAGAAATATCGTCCGGGGACTACTATTACTCGCGGCCGATGGACATCCGCCTTGCCGACCCGGAAAACATCCTGGCATGGCTCAAGGAAAACGGCATTAATTATTAAGTATAGGCATTATTGTCATGTTCCACCTTAAATAATTGCATATATTCTTTAATTAATCTATTTACAATAAACGAAAAAATCATTAGCATTAATATAGGTAATCTTACGGATTCACTGGCTGATTATCTTGATGGCTAATGATTTTTTAATATAAACCGCCGCCGAATAGAGAGCATTTTTGTGAATGTGTTTTTATACCAGGTAAAAGGTGGGATGAAAATGACCCGTTCAAAGTCGCAAAAAACCTTGAATTATTTTAAACGCTACTGGACGCTGTACCTGCTTCTTTTAGTGCCTGTAATATACCTTATCGTGTTCAAATACTCGCCGATGGCCAACATCCTCGTCGCCTTCAAGAACTACTACATAAACCGCAGCGTCTTTGACATGCCCTGGGCGGATCATAACGGCTTCGGCTTCTTTGTCAAGGCCTTCCAAAACCCGGACTTCATTAACGCTATACGCAACACGTTCCTGCTTAACATCCTGGACTTGGTCTGCGGCTTCCCGGTGCCGATTATATTGGCGCTCATCCTTAACGAGCTGCGGATGATGAAGTTCAAGCGCGTAACGCAAACAATCCTCTATATGCCACACTTCCTTTCCTGGGTTATCATAGCGAGCCTATCAATGCAGGTGTTTTCCACAACAGGCCTTGTGAACGACATTATCCGCGCCTTCGGCGGCGAACCGGTAGACTTCCTGAAAGATCCGGGCCTGTGGGCCGGTACATATATATTCCTCGGCATATGGCAGAGCATGGGCTGGAACACCATCATCTACCTTGCCGCTATCACCGGCATCAATCCCGAGCTGTACGAGGCCGCCGCCGTTGACGGGGCGAAGCGTTTCCGCATGATGTGGCATATAACGCTGCCGGGCATCCGCCCCACCGTCGTAATACTGCTGATCCTAAGCCTCGGGCGCATCCTGGGCAGCGACTTCGAGCGTATCTACGCCCAGCGCAACCCGCTTGTAACCTCCGTCTCCGACGTTATCTCGGTATTTGTTTATAACTACGGCATACGCGGCACCGCTTCGCAGATTCCGCTGGGCGCTGCCGTGGGCCTGTTCCAGTCCGTTGTCTGCGTCATATTCCTGGTCATCGTAAACGCTATCGCGAAGCGCTTCGGCGAACGCGGTATTCTGTAAAGGGGGGAAGCGCGATGTTCACAAAAAACACATCAAAGGTTGGGGACGCCGTTATCGTCTTTATATGCGTCATATTCATCGTCATATGCCTTGCCCCAATACTTAATATCTTCTCACGCTCCGTCAGCTCATCCAGCGCCCTTGTCTCCGGCAGGGTGTCTTTATGGCCTATAGGGTTTAACCTGGACTCGCTGAAGATGGTTTGGGAAGACCCAAAATATACGACATCCCTGGGATGGACAGCCATACTTACCATTATATGCACAATTTTCTCCCTGTTTATAACCGTCGTATGCGCCTATCCCTTCGTGTATAACAACCTCAAAGGGCGGAAATTTTTAAACGGCGCGCTGATTTTTACAATGTATTTCAACGCGGGGACGATACCGAACTATCTGCTGATGAAGAGCCTCGGCCTGCTGGAAAACCCGCTGGTGCTGATAATCCCTTCATGCCTCAGCGTTTACAACATGATACTGATGCGCAGCTTTTTCTACGGCATATCCGACAGTCTGCGCGAGTCCGCCGAGATTGACGGGGCGGGGCCGATAAAGGTTCTTACAAGCATATACCTGCCGCTGTCGAAACCCGTGCTGGCCACGATAGCCCTGTTCTACGCCGTGGGCCGCTGGAACGGCTACGGGGACGCGCTTATCTACATAATCAGGGAAAAGCAGTGGTTCCCGATACAGTTACTGCTGTACAACATCATCCAGAACAGCACCCAGTCTATTGAAATATCCCGTCTGGAAGGCTTCTCCCTGCCCGGGGTGTCGGAATCAATAAAGGCCGCCACGGTTATTTTCGCCACGGTGCCGATACTGCTTATCTACCCCTGGCTGCAGAAGTATTTCGTCAAAGGCGTTACGCTAGGCGCGATAAAGGAATAGCGTTTATAATACTGTGTATACAGTATTGTAATAAATGATCAATAATCCATAGGAGGAATGAAGATGAAGAAAGCGCTTTACCTGTTGCTTGCCGCCGTGCTGATTCTGGGCGCACTCGCGGGATGCGCGACCGACGATCCCGGCACGGCTGCCGCCGAAGAAACCGCGACCTTTGCCTCAAAGGCCGAAATGCTTGAGGCTTACGGCCTGGACGAGAACCTAAGGTTCTTAGAAACCCGCCACATCACGGTTGAGATTTATGACCGCAACAACAGCGACGTAGGCGGCACAGACCCCACGAACAACGTCTACACCGACTTCATCAAGGAAGGTATGCTCCGCGACCATAATGTCGAGGTAGAGTTCGTGCCCGTTCCGCGCTGGGAAGAGGTCGCCACAATCAACAACATGCTGGCCGCCAACGAAGCCCCCGATGTATGCGTAACCTATGATTACCCCCAGATTCAGTCCTACGGCCTGATGGACGCCATCGTCAACTTGACGCCCTATCTTGACGCCGGCGGAGAAGAGCTGTTCCCGAACATGTGGGCCGTCATGGGCCGCACTAACATCTACTGGAACCAGGATCCCGTAGACGGCCATATATGGGCTATGGAAGCGATGCTTTACAACAATATGAGAACCAACACCTTCGTGCGCGAAGACTGGCTTGCCGCCCTTGACATGGAGCTGCCCACCACCGAGGCCGAGTTCGAGGCTATGCTTATCGCCTTCCGCGACAACGCCGAGCTGCTTCTGGGCGAGGACGCCGACCAAATGGTTCCCTTCGCGACCAGCAGAGACGTCGCCTGGGACGCCAGCAGGCTTATCGAGTCTTATTTCCCCGACGAAATGACCGACCGTGAGTTCTACATCAAAGGCATAGGCGACAGAAGACTATTCTTCCCCGGTGTAAAAGAAGCAACCCGCGTCCTCAACAAATGGTATAACGAGGGCTTGATGGATCCCGACTTCGCCCTTTATGAAACCGGAAACGATATCTTCACCAACAAGTTCAAAGCTGGATACGTCGGCGCGTTCATGGGCAACTGGGATTTACCCTACCGCGACGGCGAGCTGGGCATCACAGGCACTATGCACGCCCAGGTTGGGCCTGAGGCGAACTTTGTCGCCGTAGACAGCTTCCCCAACAATGCCGGGGTAGACAAAAAGTATCTGAGCGCTCCGGTAGACCGCAAGGTATTCTTACCCGCCACCAATGACGAGCCGGTCGCATCGCTGCTGTATGTGGACTGGATTTCAAGGCCCGATGTCCGTTTCTACCTCCAGCTCGGCACGGAAGGCATTAACTACGAGGTTACCGAGAACGGCGCTTACCAGAATATCCCCACCGACACCGAGCACTTTATCAACTCCGCGCAGAACATAGACTACACGATAACCATTAACGGCCTTGACGTGGGCGACCCGGCCATTACCGCCCTTTCAATGGCGCTTGGTTACGCTGGAGTCGAGCCCAGGCTCATTGAGACCTCTTATGTGCTGCAGAAGACGAATTTCCGCATTGGCAAGCAGGTCAGCGTCGGCGTCCTCGCCTCAGAAGACGGGCTTGGCACGGTTTTGACCGATAAGGGCTACGAGCTGTTCGCCAAGTCCATCGTCGCGGCTCCCGAAGAATTCGACGCCGTGTACGACCAGCTTATGGGCGACCTAATGACCCAGTACGGCGACGCCAGCCAAGCCGAGCGCGCCGAGAAGTTCCAGCAGTATTACGGCGACGTGGAAATGCTGCC
>JAISVU010000228.1 GCA_031271375.1 Clostridiales bacterium
CTGACCTGGCCCCCGGGGAAGCGGAGCTGGCGGAGATGTATTACGGCTTCGATATCTCCGACGAAAGCAAGATGCAAAACCAGATGGAGATGCTGGAGCGCAAGGTTCTGGAAAAGGACAGGCAGATCATGCGCCTTGAGAACCTGACCAAGGAAGTGGAGACGCAGCGGGCGCTGATAGAGCGCCTCTACAAGGAAAAGGAGGGCGGGAGCGCCGAAGGCGCGGCGCAATGAATAATGGATGATGAATAATGAATAATTTGAAGCTGGAAAATTACATTGAAAAGTTTATGGCTTTGATGTATATTAAATAAGCTAAGGATATAATTAAGGAGCGGAAATGATGACGATAAAACAGGTTGGCGAGATACTGAACGCTGAGGTGCTTACCGCACCGGACAAAACGGACAAGCTGGATATGGAGGTGGATTCGGCCTGCGGGGCGGATCTTATGAGCGACGTGCTGGCGTTTTCCGCGGGGCATTCGCTGCTTTTGACCGGGCTTCTTAACCTGCAGGCCATAAGGACGGCCGAGATGATGGACATGCGAGCGGTTGTGTTCGTCAGGGGGAAGCGGCCCACCCAGGATATTATCGACCTGGCCAATGACCGGGACGTAATCCTGATGACGACAAAATACAATCTATACGCGGCGTGCGGGATGCTATACATAAACGGGCTGCATTAAGAAGGGGGAGTCTGCTTGAAGCTAAGCTACACCGTCCTTGAGGGCGAGTACGCGAGAGCGGGCGAGGCTTCCAGCGCCGTTAAAAAGGTGCTGAAACAGCTGGCCGTCCCCGCCAACGTAATACGCAAGATAGCCGTCGCGATGTTCGAGGCGGAGATAAACATGGTAATCCACGCCAACGGCGGCGTGATTGATGTGGATATACTGCCGGACAAGGTGTTTATCCAGCTTGTTGACACCGGCCCCGGCATACCGGATATAGAGAAGGCGAAGCAGGAAGGGTTTTCCACGGCCTCCGACGAGGCCAGGGACCTGGGTTTCGGCGCGGGCATGGGCATACCGAACATGATGAAGAACTCGGATTTCTTCAATATAAAGAGCGAAGTGGGTAAGGGAACGACGGTCGAGATTGCGGTGAATCTGTAGAAACCAGAGCCGAGAGCCGGGAACCCGGATAGTAATTCCTTTACGAGTAACTGTCTCGGCTCTAGGTTCTTCAATTATCTCGGCTCTAGCGCGGGGGAAATATAATGGAAAATATTAATAAACGTCATTCTGTCGAACTGATTCCCGATAAGTGCATAGGCTGCACGGACTGCATAAAACGCTGCCCGACTGAGGCTATCAGGGTGCGTAACTCAAAGGCGACGATAGACGAGAATCTTTGCATCGACTGCGGCGTCTGCATCCGCGTCTGCCGCAACCACGCGAAGCGCGCCGTGACCAACAGCCTGGACGTCATAAGGGACGAGCGCTTTAAATACAGGGTCGTTATCCCCGCGCCGTCCCTCTACAGCCAGTTTCTGCGCAATACCAGCATCAACGCCGTTTTAACGGCCCTTAAGCGTATCGGGTTTGACGACGTGCTGGAGGTTTCCCGTGCTGCGGAGATGATAACCGCCGAGACGGTAAAGATCCTGACGGAAGAGGAATGCCCAAAGCCGATGATATCATCGGCCTGCCCCGCCGTAATAAGGCTGATGGCGATGCGGTTCCCCTCGCTGATGGATAATATCATGCCGGTGTCGGCCCCTATCGACGTCGCCGCGTCCGCCGCCAGGCAGATGGCGATGCGCAAGGGCTATGAGCCCGATGAAATCGGCGTGTTCTTCATCAGCCCTTGTTCGGCCAAGGCCACGGCGGCGATGTACCCTATAGGGATGGATAAATCCGATGTTGACGGGGTTATCTCGATCGCCGACGTCTACCTGCCGCTCAGGAACATCATGGCAAAGCTGGATCCGTCCGAGTACGAAGACCTGTGCCAGCGCAGCTTTGAGGGCATGGGCTGGGCCGCGACGGGCGGTGAGAGCGCCGACCCGCGCATTGAAAACGCGATCGCGGTTGACGGGCTGGAAAACGTAATCCGCGTGCTGGAGCAGGTGGAGGACGGCCAGCTGGACGACGTGGACTTTATCGAGGCCAACGCCTGTATGTCCGGCTGCGTCGGCGGGCCTTTGACGGTGATTAACGGATATGTGGCGCGCAATATACTCAAGAAGGTGCGGCAAAACGCCGCGTCGATCCCCCCGTGCCGCGAGAGGACTGTGGATATCCCCCGGGGTTCGGTGAGCCTGCGCCTTAAAAACAGAATATCCCCCGCCAACCATATGCGCTTCGGCCAGGACATGGGCGAAGCGATTAAGAATATGGAAGACATCGAGGCGATATACGCCGAGCTGCCCCATATAGACTGCGGTTCATGCGGCGCGCCCAACTGTAACGCCTTCGCCGAGGACGTGGTGCTGGACGGCATCCCTGTTGAGGACTGTATCTTTATGATGCGCAGGAAGGTCAAGGAGCTTGCGGAGGAAATGGCGGATTTGGCGGCGAAAATGCCGCAGACGATGACCGGGGAGAAAGCGGGGAATTGAGAGTGACGTTAGATGATTGACCTGGGCAACGACTGGACGGAGCTTCTGGCCGGGGAGTTTGAGAAGGACTATTATAAAGAAATGCGGAAGCGGCTGGCTTACGAGTATAAGACCCAGACCGTTTATCCGCATATGAACGATATATTCAACGCGCTGCGCTATGTGGCGCTGGCGGACGTCAAGGCCGTTATCCTGGGGCAGGACCCTTATCACGGGCCCGGGCAGGCTCATGGCCTGTCTTTTTCCGTCAAGAGGGGCGTCGCGAAGCCGCCGTCTTTGATCAATATATTTAAAGAGATTCAATCGGATTTGGGCATAACCCCGCCCGGCCACGGGGATCTGACGGCCTGGGCCAAAGAAGGCGTGCTGCTGCTCAACGCCGTGCTGACGGTGCGGGCCGGGGCCGCAAACAGCCACGCCAATATCGGATGGCAGATTTTTACCGACAATGTGTTTAAAATTCTTAATGAGCGGGACGGGACGATTATATTTATGATGTGGGGGAAAAACGCGAAGGCCAAGGAACCCTATATCACGAATAAGAACCACCGCATTCTCACAGCGGCGCATCCCAGCCCGCTGTCGGCGTCGAACGGGTTTTTCGGGTGCCGGCATTTTTCGCGCTGCAACATGCTTTTGGAACTCGCCGGAGCGGAGCCGGTTAACTGGAAGATAGAGGATTGATATGCGGATCGGTATTGGGTATGACGCACACAGATTAACCGAGGGCAGGCCGCTGATTTTAGGCGGCGTGCTTATCGCGTTTGAAAAAGGGCTTCTGGGCCATTCCGACGCAGACGTGCTGGTTCACGCCATAATGGACGGGCTGCTGGGGGCCGCAGGGGCCGGGGATATAGGGCGGTTATTTCCCGACAGTTCCGCGGAATATAAAGACATTTCGAGTTTGAAGCTCCTTAATCGGGTAGGCGAAGTCTTGAAGGAACGATGTATGGGCATTATTAATATGGACTGCGTAATCATCGCGGAACGCCCCAGGCTGGCGCCGCATATACCGGAAATGAAGGAAAATATCGCGGCCGCCCTGAATATATCGCCGGACCGGATAAACATCAAGGCCACGACCGAGGAAGGGCTGGGCTTCACCGGCCGGGGCCAGGGCATCGCGGCCCAGGCGGCCGTTCTGCTGGAGGGGA
>JAISVU010000263.1 GCA_031271375.1 Clostridiales bacterium
ATTCGGCGCGCATCTATATTGCAGAACCGAATATTTTTGAGCAAGGGAGGTGTTCCCGTGAACGAATGGGAGGTCACGCTGGTAACTGAGGCTCAGGGCGGCAACAGCAAATGCTTTGAGGAGTTATACGCCCTGTACTACAAAAAGGTGTTTGCCGTTATAAAGGCCACGGTAAAAAACAGCGCGGACGCTGAGGACATTCTTCAGCAGACTTTTTTAAGCGCTTGGCGCAGCCTTAAAAACCTATCCAATCCCGCCGCGTTCAACACTTGGCTTCAGCGCATCGCTATCAATCATTGCTATGAGCTTTTGAGGAAGAAGAATATGGCGATCCTGCTGGATTCGGAAGACGAACTGTGCAGTGTCGCAGATATTGCTTCCGATGAAATGCTGCCCGCCGTGTATGCCGAACAAGAGGATTTGCGCGTGCGGCTGGGCAGAATCCTCGAAGGCTTGAGCGAGGTTCAGCGGCAGACCGTCACTCTTTTCTATTTCAACGAGTTAAAGGTTGAAGAAATTGCGGAAGTGATGGCGTGCAGCGTTGGTACGGTCAAAACACAGCTGTTTCTTGCCAGAAAAGCCATCAGAAGCGAGATTGAAGAGCAGGAGCGCAAATCCGGGCAGAAGTTTTACGGCATTGCAGGTGTTCCGTTGCTGCCGCTGGCTCAGGTTATTTCGCGGCAAATCGAGTCGGCGTCTCTGGCTCCCGCCGCGTCCGATGCTATCTTGGGGGATATCGCCTCAAAAATTGCCGGTGAAGCGGCTGTGGCCGCGCAGACGGCGGCAGGATCGTCCTCTGCGGCAAGTACGGCATCCGCCGCCGGCACGGGCGCGACAACGGCGGGAACGGCAACTACCGGCATGGCGCTGGGCGTTAAAATCATTATCGGCATTGTTGCGGCAGCCGTAGTTACTGCCGGAGCGTTTTTGCTGCCCCGGATGGGCGAAAATCCTCCGGATGTGTCTGACACTCCGGCAATCACCGAAACGCAAACTCCGGCGCAGAGCGTTACGCTGCCCTCTGTCGAACCCTCGGACGAAACGCCGGATGAGCCGGAACAAGAGCTTGATGTGTACCTGACCACCGAGCAGCTGGCTTTTTTAGAGCCGCTGGAAACGGCGCTTCTCGCCTACGGCATGGATTCCGCTTTTCCGATTCTGCAATCTCCGGAGTTTCAGGCGCTCTGCCGTTCCCTGCCGGAGCCGGACGGCAATACCTACAAATACAACGACAGCGGTGAGTGGATGATTGCCTGCTTCCCTCAGGATGACGGCGGCGAGAACTTCCAGATTGCGTTCGTAACGAATTGGGATGACGGCAATGTCTATCTTGCTGAAGCTTATCGGCGGGACGGCGCTATCACAGGAGGCACGATGATGACCTACGATGTAACCGCAGGCAACGTAAGCGATGCCTTCTATAACGCGATTGACGTTAATGTCGCTGACGGAAACGTAATCATCAACCGCCGGGATGAATCCGGCGAGCAATAAAGGAGAACAAAGAAATATGAAAAAACGTTTATTTACGGCGATACTCGCAACTTGTATGTTGCTTACATTGGTTGCCTGCGGGGACAATGATCGCCCTGCGCAAGAGACATTGACGCCATCGCCGAGCGAGAGTTCATCTGAATCAATAAACAATGACGAGGAATCTTCTACAAATGAACTTTCTGCCAAGCCGAGTGTACCATCTAAAGAATCTGTCTCTGATAAAATCATGGATTTACCAGATGATATAAGCCGGTACGAAGATGGTGACATATTTCATATAGGCTCGTTCGGTTACGAACCGCAGACTATAAAATCATATGTAACGGCAGGCAATGTTGTCACGCTTTCCGTACCTGAAATCCCTGAATCACTAAAGCAATTTGCTAAATCGCGTGGAGATTCATACATTATGGTTCATGCCGAAAACTCACAAGACGGAAGCGTCATGGGCGTATTGTTTTTTTATCAAGATAACTGCACATTGACTTTACAAAAAGGCGGAGGAGTACGCGTAGCTGGCGGCGTGTTTTTGCAGCCATTTGGAGATAATCTATCTACGCAAGATACATATTTCCCATATGGGTTCAACTATTCTGAAATGAAAAACAGCGAAATCAATATGGGATTTAATGCATTTTGCTATTTTGCAGAGGATAAGGTTTACGATGATGGTGAGTCAGGGACAGCTATTGATTATTGGGATGACTTAGTAGAGGCGATGGATAAGGATTATAAATATGGCGAATACACCGCAACGTCCGTCTATCCGACTGAGGAGCATATTCAAAAATTATTGCAAGCCATTGAGACACATGGCGCTAATCAAAATTAAAACATGGAGGAGATTCCAATGAAAAAACGTACTATTTCACTCTTGCTCGCGTTGCTCGTATGCTTCACGCTCATCCCGTCAGCAGTAATGGCGGCGGAACCCGTTACAAAGCTGTCGGTAAAAATCCCCGGCTGTACCGCTGTGTTTACTCTTGAAAATGCGAGTGCGGAATATGGCCTGCTTAAAGCTGACGTACCCGAATACATTATCGCGCTTCCCGGTTTAAGCGGCAAAGTTATCTGCGACACGAAGGCGGCTGTGGATTTATACGGCGAATTTATAGCGGACGACCCGGCCAAGTCAAACGCTGGCGGCGGTATGCCTATAATGGAGGCCGGATGGTCAAGGGGCTATGACTTCGCGGATGACGGCCCCGGCAAGGGCATAACCCTTGTGAGCGTGTTTGTGGTAAAAGACGGCTCATTATCACTTGCCGAAGATTATGGCGATATTGGCGAAGAAATAGTTTCAAAAATCACCTTTGTATTTGGCTATCCGATTCCCTACGGCTACAATATCACTCAACTGCCAGAAAACATGATTAAGAGCGAGGCAGAGCTTCGCCTCATTTCAGAGCTTGCTGTCAGCGGTACGTCTGCCGAGCCTCCGGTTGCCGCCACAGACATACCTTCCTCTTGGGCGGTTGTACAAGTTAATACCGCAATCGCGGCTAATCTTGTCCCAGCGTCTCTGCAATCAAAGTATACTCAGGCTACAACACGCGCTGAGTTCTGCGCCCTTGCCGTCGCCCTGTATGAGAATGTAAAAGGTGAAATCACCGAGCGCACCAAGTTTAACGATACAACGGACATAAATGTAGAAAAGGCGGCTGCTATCGGCGTAACCTCCGGCACGGGCAATAATAATTTCTCTCCCGATTCTTCTCTAACCCGTGAACAAGCGGCGACTATGCTTTCTCGTTTGGCTGATGCAACGGGCAAGCCTTTGCCGAAGCAGACAACCACGTTCAATGATGTTTCTGATATTTCCTCATGGGCGACTGAAGCTGTAGGTCAGATGCAAGGAAGCGGCATTATGGGCGGCGTAGGCAATAATACTTTTTCTCCAAAAGCGCCATACACCCGTGAGCAGAGTATCGTGACTATTATGCGGTTATGGGATGTATTGCCGGAATTGTCCGAGGTTGTTTCGGATTCAAACTTTCAGGAAGCTGACGCCAAATTTCTGAGTAAAGATATTTGCGATGAAATCATAGTATACGCCAATTCTCTGGGATACACATCAGATGCTTATCCTGCTCCCTATGGATACCAGATGTTTTTCGAGGTTCCAAATAAAAGCCCTTTGTGTATTTCGATGGCGCTTTTTGAAGGACAATATGATTACTGGCATTGCTCAATTGGAACTGGATTCGAGTTGATTGGCGGAGACGGTGGGCCAAGAGAAAGTCTGAACCTATACAGCGTCAATGATATGAAAGCTGTTTTGAACCGATATGCCGAACTCAGCATAACAAATCCCGAACCGGAAGTTCCTGAATCCGACAAGTCTTTATCGGAAATATCTCTGCCGGAAACAACCGCCGTTGTCGGCGCTGCTAATCCTGCGAACTCGTTTGACAAAGTACATGCTATCATCAAAACATATGCGGAACAGCTCGGATATTCAGTTAGCTGGAGTGGCGCATCGCCCGCTGAAAATGGCGCGTATGATAGCGATATTATCCTTGAAAATGGCAACTATGCAGTATATCTGCGTTATTACTACGCCGGTGGAACCTCTGATGTAAGGTGGATTTATAGAGTTAAAGACCACACCACTGATACAACGGCAGAATACAATCATGATTGGAGCTGTCTTATTAGCGACATTCAAGACGTTATCCGGAAGTATTCTGATTAGGTATGTCCAAAAGATAAAACCCGATTATCCCCAATTAAGCTGTGAATTTTCGGAATCTTATTGTGCCGCAAGGAGGTGCTTGAGGTGTTTGATTTTTTAGCCGGGCGACCGGAATATGTAAAGGTTTTGGAAACCAGTCGTGACGCTTTGCATTCGTTTAATCAAGGCCGCTTTGATGCGTGCGCGGACAGCATTCGCTCGGCTGCGGAGTGGGCGTCTAAAATAATCTGCGACAAACGCGGTATTGTGCCCACAGACAAAGACGGGAAGCCGTCTCGCGCTCAAAGCCGCAGAATTTGGGCTATGTGGAATAATGGCCTGATAGATGACAGTCAGCGCCGCACATTAAATTATTTGCGCGAACTCGGCAATCAGGCCACACATGACGCTAAACTTACAATAACAAGAGACGAAGCAAAGATGGCTCTAGACTATCTGAAGGACTTTCTTGAGCATGCTGCCGGTGTTACGGACGAGGCGAAACCTAAAATGCCCCAACCCGCTTCATATGTCAAAATGAAACCGGCGCCGGCCCTAAAAAAGCGCTCTGAAACGCCCGCTCCGGCCCAATCTTCACTTCGGACATTTTCACGCGAGGAGAACATTAAGTGGATAGAGGATGCTCCGGCCATACCGCTTCTTCTTGATGAAGGCGTTGCCCCCATAGACATATATTCTATGGACTCTGTACGCTTGAACGAATTGCGGCTGAAGATAGAGACGAAGCTAAAAAACGGCAATCCGCAGACGGCGACCATAAGTCGTAAACCGGCTGAAGCCTCACGACCGTTTTGGGTACAAAAAGCTATACAGGACTCAAACCGCTGGCGCTCCCAAAATGATATGGAAGTTCAAGCGGCTTTCCGGCATCTGAGTACAGGCAAAAACGATCCCTGTCCCTGCGGGAGCGGTAAAAAATATAAGCATTGCTGCGGCAAAGCGCAATAAAAAGGATGATGAGTATGAAAAAACAAGTTTTATCAATGATTACTGCTTTCTCATTGATGCTGGGATTGGCTGCATGTGGAAACAGCGCCACACAAGCACCTGCACCTTCGCCTGTCAATGAAGGTATCTTACCAACAATGAGCAGCGAGGCGATGCCAACCACAGCAGGCTATGACGAAATGCCAGTTAATTCTCTGCCCGGAATCATTTCAGGCGACATGGCGGACACACTTTCGGATGAAGCTGTGAGCGCAATTAACCAAGCCAACGAGAAATATCACAGCAAAGTAGAAGGGCAGATATTTGTTATTGTCGAGGAGAATATACCAGATGGTTCGGAATCGATCGATGCTCATGTCCTCAATCTCGCAAGCGCGATAGACCCGGCACAGCAAGGAACCAGTCTGCTGCTATATTTCACCGTCAACGGGCGCGTGTTATTATGGCATGGCGACACTTTGATGATTGAACCGTCCTATGTGCTGGACACATATTTTCTCCTTGATTTTAATACGGGCAATTACAATGCCGCGCTTGAAACTCTGATGCCGCGCTTAGGCGAGAACACCTACCTTAACGGCGAAACCACGCCGATAGTGATTCCTGCCCCGAAATTCATTGCTTGCCAGCCTTTCTCTATAGAGCGGGCATGGGTGAGTTACTCATATGAGAACGAAACACGAACCGGTCTTATTGACACTGCCGGTAAACTGCTTGGAAGCTTCAGCGGCGAAGCTCACTATGCCGCGCCGTTTACCGATAACTATACCTTTATTATCCACGAAGCGGATGCGGACTATTGCTCCTTTTCAATTGTGGATATGGATGGCAATGTAGCTTTTCAAAGCGATTCCTATATGATACTCGGTTATGGCGGCGGACACTTTTTGGCGGCGCAGCATATTTCGGATTTCTCCACTAACGAGTGGCGGCTCGGTACACTTGACGCACATGGCAACGTAATAAATGAATTCAAGACCTATTATACCTTCCGGAGAAACGATAAAGTGCAGGATGCTGTGGACGGCGTCTATGGATACGGTGCTGATTTTACATATAACGGCTCGTACCTGAAACGATGCGAATATCTTGGAGAAGGTATTTTTTCGCTAGGCCGGTATAACGGCTACCTTTACAGCATTTCGCAAAACGAACTGTACTCGCCGAATCCCAACATAACACTAGTCGGAGCATTTTATGATGGATTTACGCTCGGAGCAACGGCTGAACTTTTACCGGCAAATTATGCGGGGGAAGATCTCCAGAAGATACAAGGAGTTAACAGCGTTCCACTGTTTGACTCGACAAGAAATGATGCTTATTATCTAAATCTATACAATGAGGGTTTGTTTTTCGGTCATGTTCAGGGCGGACTGCACGGCGTTTCTAAGGATGGCTATTTTAATATACACGGTGAGTGCGTTCTGGAGTTTCCCCAGTTAAACGAGCGACCATTTACGGGCGGGCCTTTTTCAAACGGTTATGCTGTCTTGCGGATTATTGGCGCAGATAAGGGTGTTTATATCACCGCTATTGATAAGAGCGGCACCATGCAGTATGAGCCAATGAAAGTAGAAGCGTTTAACGTTCTCGAATCCTGTAATGGCTACGCTTGGGTGACTATTGATGGGAGGGGTTTTATTGTTGACCCGCAGGGTAACCAATACACGGCTGGCATTGACGATCTGAGCAATATGGGCAACGATGCTCAGTTATTCAGCGGCAAAGGCTATCCACATTTAAGCGGCGGTTTCTTCATTATTGGCAACACTTATGTCAGCTTGGACGCGCAGACTATACTAAGCGAGGTTGATATGGACGAATAAAAAGCCGGTGATAATTGTGTGATAAAGACGGCAAAATCCGCTCACGCTTGGCAATTATTAACAAACATGCTATATGTGTAACATGCGGCAATGCCGTAAATCGCACCTTGAAAGGAGCTTGAACGCTATGAAAAGAAGACTACTCCCGATGCTGCTTTGTTTGTCTCTGTGCGCTGTCTCACTGACCGGATGCGGAGGAACGTCCGCTTATGCGCAACTCTCGAAACCCACTCACAATCCGCAGGAAGCGTCAACGCCGCCCGCACCAACCGCTGAACCTACTCCCGAGGCTACCTCTGAAAAGTCCACGGTTTTTACCGATGTTCCCGCCGACCACTGGGCCTGTGACTCCATTGAATCCGCCTTTGCTAAGGGGATCATCAATGGTATTGGAGACCAGAAGTTCGGAACAGGACAAACGCTGACACGCGCGCAGACCGCGCAGATTATGTTCAACGCCTACGGAGGCAGCGGACTTACGGACG
The DNA here is from genome assembly GCA_031271375.1 of Clostridiales bacterium. Taxonomy (GTDB): domain Bacteria; phylum Bacillota; class Clostridia; order Lachnospirales; family WRAX01; genus JAISVU01. The sequence goes on from JAISVU010000263.1 coordinate 7,452, forward strand.
AGACGGTCAAGATCGAGGATGCTCCGGACGGAGCATGGTACACCGAAGCCGTGACTTGGCTGCTCCAGTATGATTTGGCGGAACTGCGCGAGGGTAAGTTCTATCCGGACGAACCCGCACCGCGCTGGTTTATCGCTGATGTGCTGTACAAGCTGGCTGCGGCGCTGGATGTTGAGATGCCGAAAGAAAACGAGGCGGTGGCGTTTCCCGACATGATTGGGGATTACGCCCCATACAGCGAGGCTGTAACCGCGCTACAGCAAGCGGGTATCATCTCTGGCTT
>JAISVU010000294.1 GCA_031271375.1 Clostridiales bacterium
ACCGGCTCGTCTTCTATAATGTCAAGCTCCGGTTCAGGCTCTTCCTCGGGCTCTATTACCGGCTCGTCTTCGATAATATCAAGCTCAGGCTCTTCCTCGGGCTCTATTACCGGCTCGTCTTCTTCAATATCTATATCAAGCTCCGGGACGGGCTCTTCCTCAGGCTCAGGCTCTATTACCTGCTCATCTTCATCAATATCAAGCTCCGGTTTAGGCTCTTCCTCGGGCTCAGGCTCTATTACCGGCTCGTCTTCTATAATGCCAAGCTCCGGCTCGGGCTCTTCCTCGGGCTCGGGTTCTATTACCGGCTCATCTTCTTCAATATCTATATCGAGCTCCGGCTCAGGCTTTTCCTCGGGCTCGGGTTCTATTACCGACTCGTCTTCTTCAATATCAATGTCAAGCTCTGGGACAGGCTCTTCCTCAGGCTCGGGCTCTATTACCGGCTCGTCTTCTTCAATATCAATATCAATATCAAGCTCCGGCTCAGGCTCGTCCTCGGGCTCAGGCTCAGGCTCTATTACCTGCTCATCTTCTTCAATATCTAAATCAAGCTCCGGTTCAGGCTCTTCCTCGGACTCAGGCTCTATTACCGGCTCGTCTTCTTCAATGTCAATGTCAAGCTCAGGCTCTATTACCGGCTCATCTTCTATAATATCAAGCTCCGGCTCAGGCTTTTCCTCGGGCTCGGGCTCTATTACCGGTTCGTCTTCTTCAATATCTATATCAAGCTCCGGGACGGGCTCTTCCTCAGGCTCTATTATTGGCTCATCTTCAATAATATTTACCTTCTTTGGAGGTTTTTCTTTTTTAGGCTTCCTGCGCTTTTCCTCCGCGATCTCGATGATCTGGACGCCGTCCAGCTCCGATTCAGGTCTATTTCTTCTACCAAAGGCCATGCCACACACCCCCGAAAAACGAGCGATTACCCCGCTGCGGCGGGATCGTTTGTAATATCTCTCCAATTATAGTATAATATGATCATAAAGTAAAGTTGAAAAGCGGTGGGTTATGGGGAAAACACTGGTTATTGCCGAAAAACCGTCGGTGGCAAGGGATATAGCCCGAGCGCTGGGCTGCGGCGGTAAAGCCGAAGGGTATATTCAATCGGATAATTATATTGTATCTTGGGCGATAGGGCATTTGCTTACGCTGTACGAGCCCGAGGACTATGATCCTGAGCTGAAAAAATGGCGGGCCGAACGCCTGCCAATTTTACCTGATACGATAAAAATTAAGCCGCTGCCAAAGACAAAAGCCCAGCTGGGTGTATTGAAAAAACTGATGAACAGCCCCGACGTTGAGCGTATTATATGCGCGACAGACAGCGGCCGCGAAGGAGAGCTGATTTTCCGCTATATCTACCAGTACGCCGGGTGTAAAAAGCCCTTCGACAGACTGTGGATATCCAGCATGACCGACGCCGCCATTAAAGAAGGCTTTTCCCGTCTGCTGCCCGGGACGGACTACGACGCGCTGTTCCGCTCGGCAAGGTGCCGGAGCGAAGCGGACTGGCTCGTGGGGATAAACGCGTCCAGGGCATATACGCTGCGCTATAACGCGCTTCTGTCTATAGGCCGCGTGCAAACCCCGACTTTGGCGATTATATCCCAAAGGCAGAAGGAGATTGACGCCTTTGTCCCCCAGGATTATTTTGAAATCGCCGCGAGGTTATATGCCAAAGCCGTTGAATTCAAGGCGAAATGGTTCAACCCCGCCGATAACGAGACCAAGATAACGGATAAAGCTAAGGCCGAGGCAATTTTGAACGCCGCCTTGAACCCTCCCGCGCCGGCGAAGGTTCTGACTGCGGAAGCCGAAGAGAAACGCCAGCCGCCGCCGCTTTTATATGATTTGACGGAGCTTCAGCGTGAGGCCAACCGCAAGTTCGGCTATTCGGCCCAGAAGACGCTGGAAACAGCTCAGAGCCTTTACGAAAAGCGCAAGCTCATCACCTATCCCCGCACGGATTCGCGGTATCTCAGCGCGGACATAATACCTAAGCTGTCCGGAACATTGACAAAGCTGTCCGCGGTCTACGGGGCTTTTACCGAAAGGCTCCTTGCCCTGGATAAGCTGCCGGTGAACAAGCGCATAGTAGACGATTCAAAAGTTACCGACCACCACGCGATTATCCCGACGGATACGGGGAAGCTGGATATCTCCGGCCTAAGCCCGGGGGAGGCAGCGGTGTTTGGACTTGTCGCCAAACGATTTATCGCGGTTTTTTATCCCTATTACGTATACAACGCCCTTTCTATCGTAAGCGCGGTCAACGGCCAGCGCTTTATCTCAAAAGGCTCCGCCGTCGTCGACTGGGGATGGATGGCGCTGTATAAAGACGACAGGGACACGAAAAAGGACGAGGACGAGAACCCTGTGCTGCCTGCGCTGTCCCCCGGCGATGAAGCGGAAGTAAGGGAAATAAAGCTGGAGGCGAAGAAAACCAAGCCCCCGCCGCATTATACGGAGGCGTCCCTGCTTTCGGCGATGGAGCACGCGGGGCGGTTCGTAGACGACGAGGAATTGAAGGAGCGGCTGAAGGATTCCGGCTTGGGCACCCCGGCGACGAGGGCTTCGATCATTGAGCGGCTTTTGCAGGTAGATTACATAAAGCGGAGCGGCAAGGCCTTGATACCGACGGAAAAAGGCATGAAGCTGATAGAGGCCGTCCCGCCCGAGTTAAAATCCCCCGAAACCACGGGAAAATGGGAAAAGGGGCTGTCTTCCATCGCGGCTTCCACGATGGACCCGCAGCGGTTTATGGCAAGCATTGAGCGTTATGTACGTTATATTGTTGAACAATCACAGGCACAAGCAAAGACCGGCGCGCCGGAGATAACATTCCCCGAGGACAGAAAGCGAGGCCGCGCCGGGAAAGGTAAGGCTAAATCCGGTGTCGGAGTTTGCCCGTTATGCGGGGCCGGGGTTTTTGAAAATAGAAAGTCCTTTTTCTGCGCCAGCTGGAAGAACGGCTGCAAGTTTCAGATATGGAAGAACGACCCCGCCCTGAGCGGAGCGGAACTTACGCCGGAGCTGGCTGCGACGCTTCTAAAAAAAGAACCCGTTCCGAAAGCGGGCGGAAGCGGGTTTATACGGATGGATGACGGAGGTAAATTGACAGTCACCTAAACAGATTCTTTATCCCCTGCCAAATCTCTACAATCTTGAACCTTATTCCCACCTTCTCATTGCCGCCGGACATCGTAACCAGATCATATCCTTCGGCGGTGAGATGGCTTTTAAGAATTTCCTGATCCTCTTCCTTATCTTCTTTTTCTTCATAACCTATAGCCGCGTCCACAAAGCACAGGGGCGGGAACATCATGCACCACCAGTTATGTCCCGCACCTTCCCCTATTTCCAGGCGCAGGGCTTCATACATTCCGGCGGGGAAGGCGGCGTCCCCGTATATCCTTGTCGGAAAATAAGATTGTATAAGATAGGCCTTTACCGGATAATCCGAACCCTGCCCGGTTAAAACATCGCTTGCCCAGCCCTCTATCGCCGGTATGTGGACCGCGAGCTGTTCCCTGGCTTCACCGGCGGATTCCGCACCCGTCATAACGCCGGAAAGCTCCGAAAGCACTTTGTCCCTTACCATTAGCTTCAGCGCCTGGTCTTTGTCGGAATCGCTGTTGGCAAGGATATGGAAGCGTATGACCTTATCGGCTATGCCGCCCTGAACCCTGTCGGAATAAGCCGCAGCGGACAGAAGCAAAGCCAGCCCTGCGGTTAAAGCCAGCGCCAGCGATATAACGACGGCCCTTATCTCGATGTTTCGATAAAAAAAGGATATGGTCTTTTTTATGTAAGCCATGTAATCACCTCTGGCTTGCATTATTGACATATCCTGGATAGTTTATGCACTGAAATCAATGATTACTTTTTGGGTAGAAGCGGGTACCATATCTTCATATTGAACTTCTCGGCGCCAATCTCGAAGGGGGTGTACTGCTCAATCTGAGCGTAGCCATTGCCAATCCCATTCGCCGGGTCGTCAATGGCACAGATATATTCGCTGTTCTTTAGCCAGCCGCCGCTCCCCCAAAACAGCTCGTCTGCCAGTTCGTGGGCGTCTTTTAATGCCACTCCTGACTTGAAGTCAACATCATAGGCGGCATACTTGCAAAGGTTCAGCCTAACGGTTCCAAACTCCTCCGAATGACCGCCGCCGGTATTTTCACAGGCGATATCATAGCTGCATATATAGCATTTATTAGCATCGTCGCGTTCGCAGGTATGGCAAAACAGCATATACACCACATCGGAGTACGCCGCTTTCTTTAATCTCTCCACAGAGCCGTCCGCGAACTGCCGCGCTATAATATCCCAGCTGTCGTCGGTTACGGCGGACATATCCACATTGGAATCATAAATCCTGCCGAAACCCTTGATCACAAGAAATTCTCTCTCAGGGAGTAACTCGATGTTCATTTCGTGCGTCATTACATTTTTCCTTCCCTATCGCAACCGTTGATTGTGCAAGAATATCAGGGGTTATCCACAAAGTTATCAACTTATCCACGCCGAAAAAACGCTTGTTTTTCGTCCGGTATGTGGATAACTCTATTCCAGCATTTTTTTATACATTTTTATATACTCTTGGGCGGACTTTTTCCACGAGTAATTGCTCTCCATCGCGTTCTTTATGGCTTTCTCCAGCCGGTCTTTATGCGCGTAGCAGCCCAGGGCCTCGTTTATCCCCCACATAAGCCCGGCAGCGTCGTAATTCTCGAAGGAGAAGCCGTTGCCGGTTCCATCGTCCGGGTTAAAATGCTTTACCGTATCGGCAAGGCCCCCGGTCTTGCGCACAATGGGCAGCGCCCCGTAACGCATCGCCGTCATCTGCCCCAGGCCGCAGGGCTCAAACAGCGACGGCATTAAGAAGAAGTCCGACGCGGCATATATCCGCTGGGCCAGGCCGTCGTCAAAGCCGATATGAATGCGGGATTTATCCGGGTACTTCCAGCCGCAGTGATTAAACATCTGTTCATACCGGCCCTCGCCCTGGCCCAGAACCACCAGCTGAACGTCCTTGTACATAAACTCGTCCATAACGATAGGGAACAGGTCAAAACCCTTCTGGTCGGTCAGCCGAGAGACAATGGAGAACATCGGCGTGTCCGGCTTCACCGGAAGGCCCAAGTCCTTCTGGAGGGCTATTTTGTTCTTTACCTTGTTTTCCAGCGCTGTATCCTTATCGTAGTTGACATATATATGCTTATCTTTTTCGGGATCGTTCTTTTCATAGTCGATGCCGTTAATTATGCCGAAGAGCGTATCGGAGCGGGAGCGGATCACCCCGTCCATGCTGAACCCGTATGAAGGGGTTTGGATTTCCCTCGCGTAGGTTTCGCTTACCGTGCTGACCGCGTCGGCATAAGCTATTCCGGCCTTGAGCAGGCTGACACAGCCGTAGAACTCCATCCCGCCCACCGAGAAATAGCCGTCGTCCAGTTCCAGCTCGCCTAAGATATGCCTGCCGTACACCCCTTGATATTGCAAGTTATGTATCGTAAACAGGCTCTTCACGCCGCGGTAGTAAGAGAACTTGCGCAGCTTGTCACGCAAATAAACGGGGCAAAGCCCCGTCTGCCAGTCGTTGCAGTGGACGATATCGGGCATAAAGCCCACGGTTCCGAACATCTCCACGGCGGCTTTGGAGAAGAAGCCGAAGCGCTCGTGGTCGTCGCCGTAACCGTACATCCCGTCCCGGTGGAAATAAAAGTAGTTGTCCAGTAAATAATACGTTACGCCGTCGCGCTCCAGCTCATATATATCGGCTGGGAGCTTGCGCCATGCCAGCGTGGTTTCAAAGGTTTTCTTTACCTGGAGATCCGCCAGCATATCCTCCGGAATGTCTTTATATTTGGGCAGAACCACCCGGCAGTCCGCGCCTTGCTTAACCAGTTCCTTAGGCAAGGCCGCAGCGACCTCGCCTAAACCGCCGCTCTTGGCGAAGGGGTACGCCTCGGATGAGACAAACAGCACTTTCGGCATATTATCCATTGGTCCGCTCCTCTTCTGTGTTTCTATGCTATATTACACTCTATGTCAGTCAATCTCGCGGCGCCCCTCAAAAGCCCTGGCCAGCGTCACTTCATCCACATATTCCAAATCCCCGCCGACGGGGACGCCGTGAGCGATACGCGTTACGCGGACGTTAAGAGGCTTTAAGAGCCTGCCCAGGTACATCGCAGTAGCCTCGCCCTCAACATTGGGATTGGTCGCGACGATAATTTCATCGGGGTTTTCGGTCTTCAGCCGCTCAAGCAGCTCCCGAACCTTTATCTCGCCGGGGCCGATGCCGTTTAACGGGGATATCGCGCCGTGGAGTATATGATACAGCCCGCGGTATTCCCCTGTCTTCTCATAAGCTGCCATGACCCTCGGGTCTTCGACCACCATGATCATAGAATGGTCTCTGCCCTCGCCGGAGCAGATGCGGCAGGGATCCTCGTCGGTAAGGTTTTGACAGACGCGGCAGTATTTAACGCTCCTGCGCGCTTCGGCTATAACGTCCGCCAGCTCAAAAGCCTTCTCCTTTGGCAGATGCAGTATATGGAAGGCTATGCGCTGCGCCGATTTCGACCCGATGCCCGGCAGCCGTGAAAGCTCCTCTATCAGTCTGGCCACTTGCGCGCCGTAATAGTTCACCGAAAAACCCCTTTATGTCAAAGTAAAAAGAGTGAAATCAGAACGGAAGATTCATCCCGCCCGTAATCTTGCCCATCTCGTTCTGGACGAGCTCCTCCGCGGAGCGCACAGCCTCGTTGACTGCGGTAAGTATCAAATCCTGCAGCATTTCCACATCGTCAGGGTCCACCGCTTCGGGGCTGATGATAATTTCCTGCAGCTCCTTCTTTCCGTTGATTACAATCTTAACCGCCCCGCCGCCGCTGGTGACTTCCAGCGTCCTTGCTTCCAGCTCCTCCTGCTTGTCGGCTATCTGCTGCTGCATCTTCTGGGCCTGCTTCATCATTTGCTGCATGTTCCCCGGCAT
>JAISVU010000308.1 GCA_031271375.1 Clostridiales bacterium
AGATAACCAGTTGACATTAAATTACAAAATGCGTTTGGCTTTATTGACGTTGACTAGAAAGTGTGTTTGTCAAATAGAAAGTGCAGCAAAAGAGCTTCAAAAAGTGCAGCACCCCATCAGCACCAATCAAGAGAGCATGTACCTGCTACGGAAGCAGATATTTAAGGGAAATTTGCAATGGGGACCATATGCTGCATTTCGGGCGCGCTCGGTTGTGGACCGACTGCTGCACTTTTGGTGCGCCATTGCAATAGCGCTGCGTGACCATTCGCTGTATTGCCCGTTGCCGCAATAGCGGCAGGGCTTCAGCAGCCGCCCGAATGAGTTCTTCGCCGCCGATTTCACACCGGACAGGGACGGCTGTGTCAATGGCGCAAGCGCCGAGGAATGAGGGAACCATTGACGCAGACGGCGCTGTCCGGTACTATCCAAGCGGCGGGGAACTCTTGGGCGGCGTACATAGCCGCTTGAATAGATTCCGAGCTCCGCCGGAGGCTTAACACTTACGCGATAACCGTTAACGTAAAATCGCCCGACTCGGAATAATCGAAGCCAATATCATAAGTGGTTATTGCTTCCCCGTCCTCTTTCGTAACTTCAATAACGAGTTCCTCGTCTTGGTCAAGTTGTTTAAGCATGGCCGCCAAACTTCCGATTGTCATTTTCGAGCACCTCCTTTCCGTTGGCGCTGTACGGATTCCTCCAGACGGTGGCTGGGGCCGGAGAATACAAGAATATGACTGTGGTGAATCAGGCGATCAATCATGGCGGCGGTGAGTTTATCATTACCGAATACCGTGTTCCATTGAGAAAACTCCAGATTGGACGTAATGATCAGACTTTTTTGCTCATAGCAATCGGATATCACTTGAAAGAATAACTCGCTGGCTTCTTTATGAAGCGTAATGAATCCGATTTCATCCAATATCACAAGTTCCACCCTCCGCAGGGAATTCATAAAGCTGGTCAGCGTACCGCGCTGGTGCTTTTCTTGAAGGATGTTGGCGAGGCCGGCAGCGGTGAAAAACCGCACCCGGCGCCCTTGCTCGCAAAGGTTCATGGCAATAGCGGTGGCCAAATGCGTTTTGCCGGTGCCTGATACGCCCATCAGTACAAGGTTCTCCTTGTTCTCAACAAAGGCCGCCTGTTCAATATCCTCGCGGATGATCGTTGATGGAATCTCGATAGTTGGTTTCCATACAAAGTCATCCAGCGTTTTAATGACACGGAAATTTGCCTGTTTAATCATACGCGCCATGCGGTTGGCTTCGCGTTCGCGAACCTCAATGTCCAGTAAGTCCCGCATGTACTGCTCTTTGTCATGATAAGCGACGGTTCGCCACTCCTTTGCCAACCCACCCAATTTTAGGCTCCGCATGGTCTGCTCGATACTGGGGAGGTTTTCGGCCTTTGTGTAATTCATAGAGCGGTACCCCCTGTCAGCCTATCGTAAACGGATAAATCGGGGCGATAGTTCAGCGAAGGCGTGTCGGCGGTCAGCTTCAGCGGCTGAGGATAGTGCTCCTGTTTTGAGATGAACAGATAGCATTGACGGATGCTGTCGTTATCCAGTCTGCCGTATTCCCCGGCCATTTCCAGCGCATCGTCACAAAGGGATTCGTTGCCGTCATTTATAATCTCCGTCAGAAGCATAAGGGCGCTTTTGCGTTCTTTGCCGCTGGTGTTTTTCAAATATTGCTGCCACAATTTCGGCATCTGCTCGAAAAAGCGCGTATGCTCGGCGGCTCCGGGTTTACGCAGCAGTACGGGCAGATACTGTTTCCAGTCGGTTACTTCCTGCGCGCGGCCATAACTGCGCTCGTAAGTTTTTAATAGCTGGCGGTCATAATACAGTTCAACCCTGTCAAAGAAAATCTTGGCCTGTACCATCTTTCCCGCAAATACCGGGGATAGACCGTATCGATTGGTGTCAATGAGGACAAAGCCGGTCTTATTGACATTCAATGATTCGTAACGGAATACGCCGTATTCATATTTTGGCAGTGTAAGCAACTTTCCCTTTTCCTGTGCCCAAAGCTGACTGATAGATTCTTTGTGGCGGTAATGCTCGCGCTCGTGATCCGCGTCGCAGCGAGCGAACAGTTCTTCGTTATAAGCGGCGAAATCCTCAATAACCGGCACCGGCACCAGCATATTCCGGCGATCATAACCCACTTTGTTTTCCACGTTGCCTTTCTCGTTTCCGCTGGCCGGATTGCAGAAATCCGTTTCAAAACGGTGGTGCAGCTTGAATCGGTAGAACCCATCCGAAAGTATCCTCTCCGCTCCTTCGAGCACCTGCGCCACAGCGGTCGTCATATTGTCGCAGCGCAGACGGATAGGAACGCCTCCAATGTGATAAAAAATTCGTTTCAGCCCTTCGAGCAGGCACTCTTGATTCTGGGCCGGAAACACCTGCATCCATCCGGCGTTGGAGTATGGAAACGTCACAACCAAGGCGTATCCCTCTTTGGCAACGCCAAGACCGTCGTAATATTTGAACATGCCGAAATCCGTCTGTGCGTGTCCTGGCGGCTGGGCGATTGGTAAATATCCCTCGCGCGCCTGACTGAGAAGCCAACGTTTTTTTACTACATAACGCTTTACGCTTGAATAACTGCCTTTGTATCCGTGTTCCTCACGCAAACGGTCATATATCCGCTGCGCCGTATGACGCTGCTTACGCGGTTCCCGTGCATCCTGTTCCATCCACTCGTCAATAACGGCAATATACGCGCCGAGAATCGGATAACTCTCCGGCTCCATGTTGGGCATTATTTGCGGCTCGAAATTGTTCATGTAGGCGTATTTCTGCACCGTCCGAAAATTCATGCCCACCTCTTTCGCAATTTCTCGCAGCGATTTGCCTTCACACTCGTAAAGGTATTTGATGTACTCGATTTGAACCATTTTCAGCACCTTCTTTCTTTGCCTCCTCTTTTCTTGCCCTTTCCGTCAATCAAGAGGTTAGCATATTGTTTGCGGTGCTGAGTTCAGCGTTATTGCTTGTTATGGCGCTGCATTTTTCGCGCTCTTTTGTTGCACTTCCATTTTAGCGAACACATCTCGAGGGGAGAAATGGTACCCTCATACCAAAGGTGGGGAATATCGTAAGTGGTATGGGAATATAGAATATGTTATAAACTGGTTTC
>JAISVU010000354.1 GCA_031271375.1 Clostridiales bacterium
CTCTGTGCCTCTGTGTGAAATAATAAAAATAACATGGAAGAGACTAAAGACAGCGGTACACGGGACTCTCCTGCAAGCCGGATGTTTTTTTCTCACACGGAGGCACAGAGGCACAGAGAGAAAATAAAAATTAGTTTAGGGATTAGGAGCCGTCTGGATAGCCATATAAAGTTTTAACGGTCACGATAATTTGTCCCCCGAATCGCCTCAACCACCTGCCCGGGCAGCTCTTTTTGCAGCCGATACTCGGGCGGATTGAGGAAGAACCCCTGACCGTACCTTACGCCTAAATCCGAGACAGCTTTCAGCTCGCGATAGGTTTCAATGCCCTCGGCGATGGTTATGGCCCCGCATTTCTCGGCGGCGGCGATGACGGAGCGGATAACGCGCTGGTTTGCGTCGTTGACATGGATGCCGTGCACAATGTCCATAGTAATTCTCATATAGTCAGGTTTGAAGACGTTCAGCCGCCCGCCAACCAATTCCCCTGTATACTTGTTAAAAGAAATACGCAAGCTCCGTTCCTTCGCGCGGTGTATCTTTTTTTCCAGAGTCCCTAAGTTTTCCGGCCCAATCGTAGGAATCTCCATAACGAGGCGCAGATCGCCACGGCGTATTGCGTCCCCGATGAGGGCGTATGCCTCGTCAAAATCATGTTCCGAGAGATACTGCCCCCTAATAGTGTTAAAGGCCAGCGTCTTTCCCGTAAGCTGGTCCATATTGTCGTGGGCGAACTGGCAAAAACTCATAAACAGCAGCCTCTCCAGATCGTATAGTTTATCTTCCACCCTGGCCATCGTCAGTATCTCAAGGGGCGAGTGGTCGCCAATGCTTTGCCTGGGCCGCATTATGGCTTCGTGCGCAATGATTTCGCCTGTCCGCAGATCGGCAACAGGCTGGAAGGCGTAACGCACGCTTGCTTCCCGCAAAATCGTCTCTACCAGCGTCGCATGTTCGGCAGCGTACCCGCTGTTGTCATACCGCGCGCGGTTAAACTCGAACACGGTTCCCTTTGCGTTGTGTTTGGCTTCGTACATCGCAAAATCCGCAAATGCCAGCAGCTGCCCTAATTCCGTGGAATCATCCGGGTAAAACGCTAAGCCGGTAGAAAAGTGCAGATTCATCGCGCTGCCGTCGAAGAACTCCAGCTCCTTCTCCGCGCCTTCCGTAAGCAGTTTGTCGATATAAGCGCGAAGTTCCTCTCTGCTTCCCATTCCGTGGAGGTACAGCACAAACTCGTCGCCCCCAACCCTAGCGGCAAGCCCGCCCATACGCTCTATCAACGAAAAGGCGTTCCCCGCCATTTGAAGGTATTTATCTCCGTTGTTATGCCCGTATGTATCATTTATAGTTTTAAGTTTGTCCAGGTCAATATACGCGAGAACGCCGCGTTTATCCGGTGCTGACGCGATTATCTCTTTTATTTTATCCATATAGGCGTTACGGTTAAGGAGCCTGGTAAGTCCGTCATATGTATTTTCATAAACAAGGCGTTCTTTCTCAAGCATACGCTCAGTAACGTCACTGATTGCACCGTCAACGCGCTTGTTCCCAGCCTCAGTATGGCGGCTTAGGCGCAGAGAGAGCCATCTGCCGCCCTGCTTGAAAATAACCTCCTCCTCGCCTTCCTCTTCAGCCTTTTTATATACGGGGAGGATCTCATATAAGCGTTCCAGCGGGATAAGCCCGTCTTCCTTGCCCTCTATGCCCAGTACCCTGTAGACGGACCGGGTAACAAATACCATACCCGTTTCCGACGCGGTTTCGAATACGCCGATGGGATAGCCCATCAGGTCGACGATGGACGACATTTTCGCGGCGTTGGCGGCTATGCTGGAGCTCATCGCCTCTATAGTGACGAGCATCCCGTCGATCTCGCGGATGTTGGTCTTGGGTAACGAGTGTATCTCAGAATGGCCGATCATCTGCTTTACCTTGGCGGCGGCCGCGGTAACCTTACCCGTTATGTATCTGCTGACATAATAAGACCCTATCAGCATCAGAATAACGGCGCTGCCCACCGTTACTCCAAGCGCGGTCATTATCGCCGCGGAGGACGCGGTAAGCTCCGACTTTGGCGAGAAAGCGAACAATGTGAACCCTGGATCGGCGAAGACGGAATCCCTTCCGTAAAGGTTCAGCGGAACCGCCGAGAAATACATCTCCCCGGCGTCCGTTGCGGCGGACATAAGACCCCTTGAGTGTGTTACAGGCTCGAAGGCCGCTTTATCGGGCAGTTTTTGGAAATAGGCGGCGGCCGGCGCGTCCGCCGAGACAAGCGTGTCCCGTTCTATCGAGCCGCCGTTTATAAGGCCCATCGCGTAAAAGCTGCCGTTGAAGGGCATGTCGTTAAAAGGGAGCAGCCGGTTTAACATATTATAGGATATCTCAAAGCCCAGGATGCCCGCCGGTTCGCCGTCATTATCAGCCAGCGGCGCCGAGTATGAGAGTACCGGCGAAGCGTCCGCGCCGAACGCGTCCCTTACACACCAATAACCTAAGGAGCCCATATCTGCTCCGGGGGACAGTTCGTAAGCCTCCAACGGTTTTAAATAAAACGCGTCCCGCTCCGCATCGCCGGAGAGTGTGAACGTCCGGCTCCAGTTATCTTCTGGGGGCAGTTGCCGTATATTTTCCAGCCCCGTGTCGCCCCATTGGAGCGCCGTTTCGTTTTGAGCGGGAAACAGCGCGGTATGCAGATATAAGGCGGGAAGCTCTGTTTCATCCTTCCTCTTTAGCACTAAGTAAACCCCGGTAACGGAGTTTGCGAGCATAAACCGTTCAAGGCTTGTATACGCGGAGTTAAAGAAACTGTTCAGTTCGGTGCCGCCTCCGGAGGCAAGGCCATTCAGCTTATGCTGTATTTCAACCCCCGCGTCCGATAACGACCGGCTGATCATCGCGAGGTTATAGCTTACCATCTCCGCCTTAGCCCGGTTCATGTTCATGACAGCGGAAAAAGCGTTGTCGTCCAGCTGCCGGATAACCCCGCTGAACAACAGCGCCATAATCAGCACAATAAACATAACCGCGGTCGTTATAAGGATAGCTTTAAATAGCTGCATCTGCAGCGTTACATCCCGTAACGTTGAACCCCGGCTCTTTTTTGCTCTCTCTTCTTCGATATGTTTCACACGGCTTCCGAGGCTTGTTTTGCTTTAGTAACCGCTGATTAGGGTAAGCTCGCTCTCAATTTGCCGCGCCTTAAACTCTGGCGCGGCCGCTGTCAGCTAAATTTTTCGCGAGCTTTTGATTTAAGCAGCGGTTACTTTACAACTTACTCTATTATATATATAATAGCTTTCGGCTGTTTATTTGTCAAGTACACGGGATATATAACGCATATATAAACATATATTTCATAAACCATATAAAAAGGTGATAGCGTGAAAAAAGCAATGGTCTTGTACGGAGGGCGTTCCCCGGAACATGAGGTTTCAAAGCTGTCGGCGGCGAATATTCTGTCGGCGTTCGAAGCGCTGGAAGACTGGGAGGCCGTGCCGGTATACATAACCAAAAAAGGCCGCTGGCTCCTGCGTGAAAGCGTCCCTGTCATACTGAGCCCGGATCCGACCCGCAGAGGCCTTATCGTCCCAGGCTGCGAGGATATAAAAATTGACGCCGTCTTCCCCGCCCTTCACGGAAGGAACGGTGAGGACGGCAGTATTCAAGGCCTGTGCCAGCTGGCGGAGCTGCCTTGCGTCGGCCCAGGCGTCCTGGCTTCGGCCCTGTGCATGGACAAGGATTACGCGAGGCGGCTTGCCTGTTCTTTGCCCGGCGTCGTCTGCACCCCGTACCTGGTTTTTATCGGGGCGGAATTGATTGACGGAGCCGCCGCGGCGCGTAAAG
>JAISVU010000336.1 GCA_031271375.1 Clostridiales bacterium
TTTGTCGCTCTTAATTTTTGAGGTCGTTCTCTTTATCTCCCATTTCTTGCCTTGTTTCTCCAATTTCATATTTTTGCTGTTTTTCCAGTGTTTTATTGCTTTGTTTCCGTGCCTACTCAACGGCTATAAACTTCATCAGCCCCTCGAACGTAAAGCTGCCGATAAGCCCAAATACGACCGCAATAACCGCGCCGGCTAGCATAACAAACCCGCCCGCGCCGATTAAATACTCATGCGGCTTTACCCCCGCCATCACAAGAAAACGCAGGCTTTTGCGCTCGATGTCCTCCGCTATATAGCCCGAGGCCGTGTTGATAAGCGCCATGCCCGAAAAAATAGCCCCCATCATCGTTACGAACATATTCGGGGGTATCGCGGGGTTGGATTTGGCGACAAGCTCCGTCATAATGAAGGCCACCGCCGGAAAGATAATGAACTGCACCAGCACCATCGGGTTTCTGAACACATCCTTAGCCTGCTTGATAAAGTTAGCCTTAGCGCTTCTCATTCCAGCTCCACCCCCGTCAGTTTTATAAAGACCGATTCCAGATCCGGCACTGTTTTTACCGCCCCGTAACGCCTGCATATATCCGCCGGAGCCCCTCGCTCGACAATAATGCCTTTGTGGAGCAGCGCGACGTTATCGCAGAGCTTAACGGCTTCCTCCATGTTGTGCGTTGTAAGGAAAACTGTCGCGCCGTTATCGCGGAGGTTGTTTATCAGTTTGTGGATGCCTCGCGCCGTCCCCGGGTCAAGGCCGCTTGTGGGCTCGTCTAGGAACATAACCTTAGGCTTGTGCAATATCGCCCTTGCTAGGGCAAGCCGCTGGCGCATCCCGTTGGACAGCTTGTTTACCGGCTTCTTCGCGGCGTCAGCAAGGCACACGTCCTTTAACGCCTCCATAGAACGGCTTCGCGGTATTTTGTAGATATCCGCGAATATATTCAGGTTTTCCAGGCAGTTAAGGCGCGCGTACAGCCCGTCCTCGTCCAGCATTAGCCCCGTCTCGAACGGCGTGACGCCGATGCCGTGGCTGCCGCCGTCCGCGTCCAGCTGGTTCGTAAGGATATTGATAATCGTCGTCTTGCCCGCGCCGGACGGCCCTAGGAGCCCGAAGACTTCGCGTTCCTTTACCGCAAACGTCACGTCAGACAAGACCTCTTTCGTGCCGAACCGCTTAACAACGCCGTTCATCCGAATCATTGCCCCGCCTCCTCAAACGGATTATATCCGAGGTTTGTAAAATACGCTTCCATCGTTTTTGATATATAGCCCTCCACAGCGCTCCACTGCCTTTTCAAGTCGCCGTCCTCACCGGCGAGGTTCTCGGAGAGCTCCATCAGCTTAGGCAGCAGTTTCATGTCGCCGCCTGTGAACTGGACGACCATATCCCACCAGGCTTTGGCGAATGCCTGGCCCCGCTCGCTCCCGCACGGAACGTCTTCTTTTTGGAGCTTTTCTGCTTCGGCGCACAGACGGCTCATCGTCCGCATAATGGCCATACCGCTGTCCATATCGAAACGTCCCTGGACAGCGTCAAGGGTTTCGTCGTCGAAATGCTTGACCATCCAGTAAAAATCGTTCTTCATTTGCAGATTTACCACAATGGCCGCGTATTTCTTGAAATTCACATGGCGCATCTTTAATGTTTCGGCCCTCAACATTTCAACCGCCCGCAGTACCTCCGACAAAGCCGCGATCCTCCCCCGGATTAGCTTTTCCTGCTCATTCAAGGCGGCGGCTACGTCCTCGGGCGTTTCGAGGGCGGTAAGCCGGTTCTTGATGTCGTCAAGCGAGAAGCCCAGGTATTTCATAGACTGGATCTGATGCAGCTTGACGATATCCTTATCCGTATACAGCCTGCGCCCGCCCTCGCTTTCGGCGGACGGCGCGAGAAGCCTCTCCCTGTCATAATACTGCAGGGTGCGTACAGTCGTCTTCATCTTCCTCGCCACCTCGCCGACCGTCATGTACCCCTCGGGTATCGCCTTATTTTTATCCATACGCCGCCTCCGATATTTAATGTATTAACCCGTATAATAAGTATAACTCATTACGTAACGTAATGAGCAAGGGTTTTGTGAAAATATTCATTCACTTGACTAAACTCTCTTAATAACGGTATAATTACGGTATGAAGTACAGGCGATTTGAGGTTTCTATAATGAAGAGAAAAACAGCGTATTTAATAATATTAGCCATTATATTAATAAATCCCATGCAAGCCCTGGCTTCCGAACCAGCTGCTTCGGACGCGCCTTCCGTCCCTTCCATTATGGCGAAGGCCGCTATTTTGATGGAATCCGGCAGCGGCAAGGTTATATACGGTAAAAACGAGGGCGAACGCATATTCCCCGCAGGGATGGTGAAGATACTTACCGCGCTGGTCGCGCTGGACTATCTTGACCCGGATGAATTGATCGTGACGGGGGCCGAGATTGACGCCGTCCCCTATGATTCCAGCAAGGTGGGGCATGTGAGAGGGGAAAGCATAACCGTGCTTAACCTCCTGCGGGCGCTGCTGATTACCTCGGGGAACGAATCCTCCTGCGTGCTGGCCCTCGCGGCCTCGCGCATCGCTTCGGAGAACCCCGATATGGGCTACTCAGCCGCAGAGCGGCATTTCAGCGGGCTTATGAACCAAAAAGCCCGGTCTGCCGGGGCGATTAACTCCAACTTTACGAATCCCCACGGGTACCACCACCAGAATATGTATTCCACCGCCTACGATATGGCGATGATATGCCGTGAGGCGCTGAAAAACGATTTGATCCGCCAGCTTCTCGCCGAGACGGATTACTCCGGCAACGGCGCGGGCGAACTGGCGGACAGCTCTATGACGACGAAGAATTATAACTGGAAGAGCGGGAACGAGTTGATCCTCCCCGGTTCGGCGCATTATTACCAATACGCGACGGGGCTCAAGACAGGCCGGCACTCGGCGGCGGGAGACTGCCTCGCGGCTTCGGCTAAAAAGGACGGCGTCGAGCTTATCGCGGTCCTCTGCGACGACCCAGACCGCTGGGCCAACGCGATAGCATTGTTCAACCACGGATTTGACAATTACGCGTATCATACAATCCATCAGGCCTGGAGCGTTTTGGGCGAAGCCCCGGTACAAAACCCGCGCCTGCAGGAGGCGGACACGCTGGAATATTGCATCACGCAGTCCGTAGAGGCTTATATGAGCCAGGGCGAGGCCGCGCGCGTGGTAACGGACGTTATCCTAGACCCGGAGCTGGTTGAGTATGAAGGGGAACAGGCGATCTTCCTTACGCCCGTGACCGACGGGCAGATTGTGGGCGAGGTGACAGTTTCACTGGACAGAAATGTCCTGTACGGCGGATATGTCACGGCGGCGAGGGACGCCCTGGAACGTACTGTATCAACGGATTTTGAGTATTATAAGTCAAAGATACAGTCGATATTCTTTACCGCCCAGGCCGTGCCCTATTGGATAATAGCGTTTTTGCTGATAATAATACTTTCCTATATCATTTTCCGGCTGGCTAAGAAACGCAGGGCCAGCACGATGTTTTCGACGAAAAGAAAGTATTATAAGTGATTATATCCTAATTTTTGGACTGTACCCCAGCACATCCCGGTTCTCGTCCAGCACTTTTCTTACCGTCGTAAGGTACTCCCCCGCCTGTTCTTCGGCCCTGCCTGTGAAGCCCCCGGCGGCCATGATGCCGTCCAGCTCTTCCTTATTTATATTTATGGCGGGGTCGGCAAGGATGCGTTCAAGCAGGTCGTTCCCCGCGCCGTCTCGCTTCATCGCCTGCGCTGCCTCCATTGAGTGTGCGCGAATGGCCTCGTGGAGGGTTTGGCGGTCGCCGCCTTTGGCAGTGCAATACATGAGAATATTCTCGGTAGCCATAAATGGCAGGCGTTCGTCCAAATGCTTCTTAATGACGGCGGGATAGGTCATAAGCCCTTCAGCGACGCTGATGTACAGATTAAGGATTGCGTCGGCGGCGAGGAATGCCTCGGGTATCGCGATACGCCTGTTGGCCGAATCGTCCAGGCTCCGCTCAAGCCACTGCCCCGCCGCGGTGAAGGCCGCGTCTTGGACAAGGACCATCAAATGCCTGGACAGCGCCGCGATACGCTCCGCCTTAACGGGGTTGCGTTTATACGCCATAGCCGACGAACCGATTTGACTGTCTCCAAAGGGTTCCTCCAGCTCCCCTTCGTGGGACAGCAGCCGGATATCGTTCGAAAATTTATGCGCGCTCTGCGCAATGCCGCTTAAAACGGATATCACAAAATAGTCTGTCTTGCGGGAATAGGTCTGGGAGCTGACCGGGACGATTTTATCCCCGTCAAACCCCATTTTCCGGGCAATACGTTTTTCAAGCTCAAGGACTTTTCCGTGGTCGCCGTCAAAGAGCTGCAGGAAGCTGGCCGCCGTTCCGGTAGCGCCCTTGCACCCGAGGAGCTTGAGATTCCCCGCCGTGAAGTCCAGCGCGTCCAAGTCCATCAGCAGATCGCTTATCCACAGGGCCGCCCGCTTGCCCAGCGTCGCAGGCTGCGCGGGCTGGAAATGCGTATACCCCAGTACGGGCAGCGCTTTGTAACGCTCTGCGAAACCTGCGAGACGGTCAATCGTGTTCAATAGCAGCTTCCTGATAATAGCCAATCCCCGGTGCATAAGGATGATGTCGGTGTTATCCCCTACGAAGCTGGACGTGGCCCCCAGGTGGATTATCGCCCGCGCTTCGGGGCATTGGTCGCCGTAAGCCCGCACATGGGCCATAACGT
>JAISVU010000366.1 GCA_031271375.1 Clostridiales bacterium
GCTTCCTCCGTTGTGCGCATAATCAGCGGCAGTATCATTATCGCCAGCGTAAAACTCCCCGCGAGGAGCGACAGCCGCCATCCAAGCCAGGTCACAAAGAACAATGACCCGAACAGCCCGTAAACGATGGAAGGTATGCCGGAGAGCGTTTCAGCGGTTACGCGAACCAGTTTAACAAAGCGGTTTCCCCTTCGGGCATACTCCACCAGGTATATCGCGGAGAAAACCCCCAGCGGCACCGCTATTAAAAGAGAGAGAGCCACTGTAATAACCGTCGTCACCATAGCGGGGAAGAGCGACACGTTGTCTGAATTATATTTAAATGAGAACAAGGACGGTTTGATATGGGGAATGCCGTTTATCAGTATGTACCCCACCAGAAAGACAAGCACCGCTACCGTTATCCCGGCGCAGAGCCAGGTAAGGGACCTTAACAGGACGTCCACGAATTTACGTTTTTTCTTAGCCATACTCACTGCTATCACCTACTCTCAAGTCTTTTACAATATTAAAAATAATGAACCACGAAAATCACGAAAAAAGATTAAACATAAAATAAAGATTTTGAACTTTTTCGCGCTTTTCGCACCTTTCGTGGTCAAGCCCTTATCTTTTTATGGGTCACGCTTTTTAAGCAGCGAGAACGAAAGATTTATAATCAAGATGAATATAAACAGCACTACCCCCGTCGCGATAAGCGCCTCCCTGTGAAGGCCTTCGGAGTAGCCCATTTCCATTACCACGTTAGCGGTCAGCGTCCGTACCCCCATAAGGAACTCCGATGGGGCGCGCAGGACGGTTTGATTGCCCGCGACCATCTTTACCGCCATTGTTTCGCCTATGGCGCGGCCTATGCCCAAGACGACAGCCGCCATAACCCCCGACTTCGCCGCAGGAAGAACCACAAAGAACACAGCCCTGTCATGGCTTGCCCCCAGGGCCACGGCGCCTTCGTAAAGCTCGTCGGGCACGGCGCGCAGGGCGCTCTCCGTTATGCCGATTATCGTTGGAAGGATCATTATACCCAATAGTATTGAAGCAGTCAATATACTGGAACCGCGGCCCCCAAAGGCGCTGCGCACGAAAGGCACCAGAATGACCATCCCGAAGAACCCGTACACAACCGAAGGTATGCCCGCCAATAACTCTACCGCCGGTTTGAGTATTCTGTAAACCGGTTTCGGGCATATCTTGGCCATGAACACCGCGGAAAAAATGCCAATAGGCACTCCTATGATAATAGCCCCCGCCGTAACATAAATACTCCCTACTATCATCGGCAGAATACCGAAGTATGCGGGGTTGTCGGTAGGAGCCCACTTGGTTCCCAAAAGAAAGTTGAAGACGCCTATCTTTCCCATCGCGGGGAAGCCGCCGGCGAACAGAAAAACGCAGATAAGCCCTACCGCGAGAATGGCGGTGAGGGCTGAAATCATGAAGATGACGCGCATTACGCTTTCGTTCAATCGCTTGCTTGCTTTCACTGGACGGCGCTCCAAACGTCGACGGCGCCGGTAAATACGTTCTTGACATCCTCAAGGCTGAGGCCGTCTGTAGTGTTGCTGTTGTTGACGATTACAGCGATGCCGTCCATTGCGATCGTAACGCCGGTAAGCTCGGCGGTCTCGGTCTCCTTCAAGGCGCGGCTGGCCATGCCGATATCGCAGGTGCCCTCGATCGCGGAGTTCATTCCGGCTGAGGAATCGCTCATATTAAGCTCGATAGCGGCGTCGGCGTTGATTTCAAGATAAGCCTCCTGGAGCTTCTCCATCAGCGGAGTAACGGAGGATGAACCGGCGATTACGACCGTGCCCGCTTCGTTTCCGCCATTAAAAGCGGCAGCTTCTTCATCTATCGCAATATATCCGTTGGCGGCGGCGATGGCTTGGCCCTCGGCGCTCATTATGAAGGCGACGAAATCCCGGGCGACGGCGCTGACGCCCTCTTTGTAAGCGATGTTGAAGGGCCGCTGGATTACATAGGAGCCGTCCTTCACGTTATCGGCGCTGGCGGCTACGCCGTCGATGTCGAGGGCCTTCACGGTCTCGTTAAGGGAGCCTAGCGATATGTAGCCGATGGCGTAGGGATCGTTGGCGATGTTGGTCATCATAATGTCGGTGGCGTCGGCGGTGATGGCTTCCTCAGTGGTCATATCCACGGTTTCGCCGGCCTCGTTCTTGTTCAGGATACCGGCGAGCTCGATGAATGCGCTGCGGGTGCCGCTGCCGTCCTCACGGGTAACGACTGAAATGGCTGAATCGGCGTTAAAACCGGCGGGGTTTGATGCCTGGCATCCGGCAAGGGCCGTAACAATAAGTGCGGCAGCTAATACCGTGGCTAAAATCTTCCTCATTTTCATTCCTCCGTTTTTATGTTTTACAACGATATTAATCATAAATCCGCCGCGTAAAAATAGTATGCAGCGATATGTAAAATGTGTGTAAAGTTATTATTTCCTTGAAATATCTTTATTAATAATGTAGAATATGGATAATCAAATATCTAGGGAGGATGATTCAATTGAGCGAGACATTGAGGGTAATCGCGGAGCGCTATTCATGCCGGGATTTTGAAGGGAAGCCGGTTGAACGCGAGAAACTGGATTTGATCGCCGCAGCCGCGGTTCAGTCTCCCAGCGGGAGCAACCGCCAGCCCTGGGAGATAGTTATACTGACCGATAAAACCCTGATAGACGAGATGGACGCGGAAGGCATGGCCGTCCTCAGCGAACAGGAAGACAAGTCCGTTTATGAACGTTTTATGGAGCGCGGCGGGAAGCTCTATTATAACGCCCCTTGCATGTTCCTGATCCTTCAGCGGCCGGGCAGGGAGATGGACACCGGCATTGTCAGCGAGAATATTTCGCTCGCGGCGGCGGCCCTGGGCCTCGGCAACTGTATCTGCGGCATGGCGCGGCTTTCATTCGACAGCAAGAAGGGGGACGCATATAAAAAGCATGTGGGAATGGACGGCGAATACGAGTTCGGCGTGGCGGTGCTGGTGGGATACGCGAAAACCCAAAAGGCCCCCCATGACCCGGATATGTCGAAAGTGAGGTATTTATAATGAACATCGCTGTTGTATACAAATCGAGGTACGGGGCGGCGAAACGCTACGCGCAGTGGATAGCGGAGGATTTGAAGTGCCCCATATATAACTTGAGCGAGGTTAAGCCGGGGCAGCTGGATAACTGCGGCGCGGTCGTCTACGGCGGCGGGGTGTACGCGGGGTCGGTGTCGGGGCTTAAAGACGCGTTTAGCCTGTTTAATAAAGACCTGGTGGTTTTCGCGGTGGGCATGGCAAAGCCGACCGAGGCATCGGCGGCTGCATTCAAAGATAAGCTCATCCCCGCCGAAGTTAAGGACAGGACGGCCCTGTTCCAGCTCAGGGGCGGCTACGACCTGGGTAAAATGTCCTTCTTCCACAAGCTCGTCATGATGCTGGTGCGCGGGGTTATGAAGAAGGGCGAATCCTCCCCCGGGGAACGGGAAAAATTCAAGAATAAGATCGTGGACTTCATAGACCGCTCCAGCCTAAAGCCGCTGGTTGACTACATCAAGAAGACATATAAATAGGCTGTACATAAAGGGAGGTTCTCAATGAGAATAGCGGATAACGCGTACATGCTGAAAATAGGCCAGGAGGAAGGCGGGGCTTATTACCCGGTTTTGGTAAGCGACGGCGCTAACCTGGCCCTTATCGACGCGGGCTACAAAGAGCATAACGAAGCCTTTGTTAAGGCGATTGAAGCGGAAGGGTTCAAGGCCCGGGATATCACGCATATTATACTGACGCACCAGGACGGGGATCATGTGGACGGGGTTAAAGCGATGAAGAAGCTGGCCCCCGGCGCGGTTGTCGTCGCCCATGAGGAAGAGGCCCCCTATATCGACGGGAGCAAGCTGAACATTAAGCTGCAGGACTGGATAGACAAGCAGGGCACCTTAACAGACGAGGATAAGGCGGATATTGACGAAAGAAAGGCCGAATCAGCCGCGCGCGCCGTCCCGGTGGATATTAAAGTGAAGGACGGGAATGTTATATTCGGCGATATGGAGGCCGTGCATGTCCCCGGCCACACCCCGGGCCATATATGCTTATACCTGCGTAACAGCGGTATTATGGTGGGCGGCGACGCCCTGAACATAGACGGCGGCAAGCTGGTTGGCCCGAATCCCGTCTACACCTATGACCAAGCCCAGGGAGCGGCGTCGCTGGAGAAGATAAAGGGTTATAACCCTAAGATGGCGGTCGCGTATCACGGAGGGCTAATTACGCTGCGCTAGAGCCGAGATGAAGAAGAGCCGAGAGCCCAGATGGTTACTTTAAAATAATACAATGGCGGATAAAACAATGACCCACATAACTTCTTTTTTTATAACTAACTATCTGGGCTCTGGGCTCTCGGCCCTGGGCTCTAGCAGTCATGTCCTCGCTTAAACAGGTCTACCGCAAAGCGACCGGGCTCCGCTGGAAGCTCTTTTACTCATACCTCGCTCTCAGCATCATACCGCTTTTGTTCTACGCAAACACGATCATGAACACGATGGACAGCGCTTACACGCAGGAAAAGAGAAGCGAGCTGCTGAGTTACGCCAACAGGGTGGCGGCGTATATCACGAACGAGAACTTCCTCGGCGACACTCAAAAGGGTATCATGTTTGACGCTTATATCGACAGCGAGAGGAAACAGTCTTCCAACCGCATCATTGTCGTGAACACGGCAGGGGTGATCCTGAACGATTCCAGCACGCCCAACAGCAGATGGTGGGCCGAGAAAGGGCAGATACTTCACAGCCCGGATATCTTGAAAGCCCTTGACCGAACCAGTTCATGGAGTATCCAGGGCAATCGGGATTTAATGAATCTGGCGGTCTTTATCGCCGAGAACGCCCAAAGCAGCACGGATATCGCCGCCGGGACGCCGGGTACGGCGGGGGTAGCCGGGGCTGTTATGGTCATATCCTCCATCGACGATAAAAACGAGCTTATGTCCTCAATGAACCAGCGGCTGATTCTCCTTACCGTTCTGCTGATCCTTATTATACTGATTCTAGTTTTTTATATCTCCCAGCTGATAATTGAGCCGCTGAAGAATATTCTGGCCGCCGTTAAACGCATCGCCTCGGGGCATCTCAACCAACGGGTAAAATTCTTCGGTTACGACGAGTTCGCCGATCTTGGCGGAGCCTTTAACGATATGACGGATAAACTGGAAAAGGTGGAGGAAGCGCGTTCCGAGTTTGTCTCAAATGTCTCGCATGAATTAAAGACGCCCCTCAGCTCAATAAAGGTGTTAAGCGAGTCTTTGCTGCTGCAGGACGACGCCGATATAGGCTTGTACAAAGAATTCTTCGGGGATATCAACTCCGAGGTGGACCGGATGACAAAGATTATAAACGATCTGCTGGCGCTGGTTCTGCTGGATCGGACGGAGCAGAGTTTATCCATATCCACATGTAAACTGAACAACATGCTTGAGGATATTATCAAGCGGCTGCGGCCCCTGGCGGATCAAAAGGATATTGAGGTGTACTTCAGCGACCCGGCGCCGGTGTCTGTCGAGGGCGACGAAATGAAGCTGGAGCTGGCCCTTACCAATGTCATTGAGAACGCTATAAAATATACGAACACGGGGGGCGGCGTAACCGTGGATCTGGAAAGCGACGCGCAGAACGCCGTTATAACGATAAAGGACACCGGCATCGGCATTAGCGAGACTGAGGTTTCCAGGATATTCGACCGGTTTTACAGAGTGGATAAAACC
>JAISVU010000390.1 GCA_031271375.1 Clostridiales bacterium
ATAGAGCATGAAATCGACGACCTGTCCCCCTCCATCGTCCGGGACAACAACAAGTGCATTCTGTGCCGCCGCTGTGTTTCCATGTGCAAGAACATCCAGGAAACCGCCGTTATCGACGCGAAGAAGCGCGGCATACTCACCGAGGTGGGCTGCGCCTTCGACAAGAGCCTGGACGAGGTCGCCTGCATTATGTGCGGCCAGTGCATTAACGTCTGCCCCACGGGCGCGCTGCAGGAAAAGAGCCATATTAAAAAGGTATGGGAAGCCCTAGCCAACCCCGATATCCATGTGGTGGCACAGACGGCCCCAGCGGTGCGCGTCGCGATAGGCGAAGAGTTTGGCGCTCCTATCGGCACCAGAGCCACCGGCAAGATGGCCCACGCTATCAAGAAGCTGGGCTTCGACAAGGTCTTCGACACGAACACCGCCGCCGACATCACGATTATGGAGGAAGGCACGGAGCTGCTGGGCCGGTTAAACAACGGCGGCACATTGCCGATGTTCACGTCCTGCTCCCCCGGCTGGATAAAGTATCTGGAGAGCTATTACCCCGAATTTATCCCGAACCTGTCCTCATGCAAGTCGCCTCATACGATGTTCGGCGCTCTGATAAAGAGCTATTACGCGGAGAAAGAGGGTATCGACCCGGCGAAAATCTTCGTTGTGTCGGTAATGCCCTGCACCGCTAAAAAGTATGAGATACAGCGGCCCGAGATGGCCGTGGACGGCCTCCGCGACGTTGACGCCGTGCTGACCACCCGCGAGCTGGCCCAGATGATCAAGACCGCCCGGATAAACTGGCAGAGCCTTAACGACGACGAGCCCTTCGACAATCCCTTCGGCCAGGCCAGCGGCGCGGCTGTTATCTTCGGCGCGACCGGCGGCGTTATGGAAGCCGCCCTGCGCACCGTCGCCGAGAAGGTCACGGGCAAGCGCCTTGAGGACGTTGATTTTAAATCCGTGCGCGGTAAGGACGGGGTTAAGGAGTTCTCCGTCGAGCTGCCCGGCGTCACGTTAAAGGGCGCCGTCGTAAGCGGGATGGGCAACGCAAGCAAGGTGCTTGAGCGTATCAAGAGCGGCGAAGCCGTCTACCATTTCGTTGAGTTCATGGGATGCCCCGGCGGCTGCATCACCGGCGGCGGCCAGCCGATAGTGGACGCCCAGACTCGCCTTGATTTGGACGTGTTCGAGCGCAGGGCTAAGGCGATTTACGACGAGGATAAGTCCCTCCCCGTCCGCCGCAGCCACGAGAACCCGTTCATCGACAAGCTCTATAAAGAGTACCTGGAGGAGCCTAACAGCCACAAAGCCCACCATCTGCTGCATACGGAGTATACGGCAAGGGAGAAGTACCCGGTGGATTTAAACTAGAGCCGAGAGCTCAGAGCACATAGCCCAGATAGTTACATTAAGAAGAGCGTTTTCCGTCTTAGGGTGACTATCTGGGGTTCTTTTTTATCTCGGTTCTCGGCTCTTCTTTTATCTCGGCTCTAAAGCCGCCAGCTTCCGCAGCTCTTCCACAACCTTATCGGCTATGACGCCGGGCGCGTCCTCGGGCGGGTAACTAAGGGTCTGGACTGTATCGCCGCCCCATATTATGCGCAGCGTGCGTTCTTGGAACGCCAGCTCGTCCATTATCCTTATCATCGGCAGGCTGCCGCCGTCCGCTTCCAGCTCGGCGCGCAGGGCTTTGATCTTGTCGGCTATTCCGCCCTCCTCAACCATTGGGATTAACCCCTGCCCCACCAACACATGATACCGTCCTTCTTCTACCATTGTTACCATCCTTTCAAATTTTTCATTCCACAGGTAAACAAGCTCCGACAGCAAATCCGCCGCGCGAAGGCTTTCCGAGGGCTTGCTCTTCAGCTCTTCTCTGATTATATGTAGCAGGCGGCTCCGTTCGCGCGTCGTCAGCAGCAAGCGGTCGCACTCGATAATTTTCCGGTTAAGAACCTCTTTAAAATTCTCGTCGGCATTATCCAGCAGCCCTTTTATCTCGCGGATCGTAAAGAGTCCTGGCGGACACCTTATAAAGCTGGCTAACGGCGCGAATGGATACAGCGCTGTCCATTGCGTAACCTCCGTGCACATGTTATAATCATGATTATAATATTATCATAATGCTTTCCGTTACGTAAAAGTCAATAGTTAATTTATAAAATGATATTCTAAAAGGAAGAGGTGCTTTATGAATAATCAGAATAACCAGCAAAACTATAATACAAACGACCGTTTCTCACAGGTCCAGCAAGGCGTCTTCCGCCTCCAAAAAATCGAGACTATGCTGAAGACCCTGGACGGGGAACGCCTCGCGCTGGAAGAAAAGGCGCGTTATGCCTGGAACCGGCTTCAAAAAGAAAACAGGGACTATGAGAAGATTACACGGCGCAGCATTTCGGCGATGTTTCATCAGGCGTTAGGCGACCTTGAGGCCCGTACGGAAAAGGAACGCAGGGAGGCCCTGGAAGCCGAGCTCCAATATAATCAAATAATGAGCGAGATTGAAGACATCCGCAATCAGGAACTTGCCCTTGAAAACGAAAGGCTGCAGTACGCCGGGGCCAAAGATGAGTACGACAGGCTATACCAAGAAAAACGCCGGGCTTTGATGGGCGGCAATTCCGCCTCATCCCAGGAAATGTCTGAATTGACCCGGCGCCTTGAAGAGAGCGCCCGCAACGTCCGCGAGATTGACGAGGCAATTAGCGTAGGCAACGAGGCGGCGGACTGCCTTGAGGACGCGCTTCGCAGCCTTCAAAAGGCCAGCAACTGGGGCGTGTGGGACATGCTGGGGGGAGGCTTAATCTCCGGCCTCGCCAAGCACTCGAACATCGACGACGCCTCAGCGTCGGCCCGGCACGCCCAGTCCCTGCTCCGGCGCTTCCGCACGGAGCTGGCCGATGTCCGCATATCCGAGGATATTTCCGTGGACATCGGCGGCTTCGCCAAGTTCGCCGACTTCTTTTTCGACGGCTTGATCGCGGACTGGTTCATGCAGAGCCGCATCAACGCGACGCGGGATAATTTCAGCAGGGCTCTCGGCCAGGTCGAGGCCGTGCTGGGTAAGCTGGACACGCTGCGGAATATCGAGATACAGTCGCAGGATGAGCTAAACGCCCGCGTTGCCGCGCTTGTTTCCGGTTCGTAGGGGCGATTATTAATCGCCCTTAATCTTCTCCTGGGCGAATGTGTTTTTTATCGCTCCCGCAATGCCCAGCGCCGCGAATATAATGAATATAACCGCAAGGATCCTCGGCAGCCAAATCGCATTCGTTGGGTTTAAGATGTCCCGTGTTCCCGTGAGGTGGTTTTTAGCGAACTCCGTAAACTCGGCGCTGATCAAATCCTCCCAATACACGATATAGGACAGGATGGCGGCCATTATGACATTTTGCGCCGCGACGGCCGCGCATATCATCCAGCTCCAGCGGGCTTGGAACAGCTTGAAACAGGAGACCGCCATCGATATAGCCGCAATAATGATTATAAACGGTATACTCCGGTCTATTGCCGCCTGGGAGAATGGGGATATTATTTCCACTCCCTTGCTCACGAAGACAAAGACAGGCAGGTTGAAGCGAATAGCCAAGACCAGCAGCGATGTAAATAGTACGGTAAGCGCAATGCTTGTTATAATCCCGGCCCGTGACATTTGGTTTCCGGTTCGGCCGCGCGCCGCGCTTCCGGGCAGCTTAGGCAGGTTTTTCAGCGACCATTCCCTTGCGTTTACGCTGCGGTCGGCTATAGCGAACCCCAATGTCACCCAAAAAGCGCCTTGTAGGGCCCCCTCCACCCCGCCGGAAATCATATGGCTTATGATGTCGATGATAAAACCGTTTTCGGACGATACCCGCGTCGATAGGACCTCGTCAATGACCGCCACGCACATAAATACAATCCCCATGACGACCGTTACCTTCTTTAACACCGACAGATATAAATCATACATCCTGGGCGATATAAGGTAACGCGGTTCCTGCCTGTACTTCTCCGCCAGCTTTGACGGCGCTCCCAGCTCCGTAAGTACGGCGGCGACGGCCTGGCCGTCCGGGTTTTCGGGCAGCATATCCGATATGCTCGACATCAGCTCCAGCCGCACCTCTTCGCGCTCACGCTCCGGCAAGCGTCTCGTAACGTCGTAGATATACCGCTCAATCAGTTGCTCCATGTTCCGTCCTCCCTTAAAATTTTATCCATTTCCCGCGACATCCGCCGCCATTCCTCTTTAAGTCTCTCCAGTATCGCGACGCCCTTATTGTTGAGGCGGTAATACTTGCGCGGGCGGCTTTGCCCTGTGTCCCACGCGCTTTCAAGAAGCCCCTGGCTCTCCAGCCTTCTTAATAATGGATACAGCGTGTTGGCCTCTATACGGACGCCTTTGCCCTCTATCTCCTGCAAAAGCGAGTAGCCATACTGAGCGCCGCTTAAACAGCTGAGAACCGCCAGCGTTAGTGTACCCCGCCGCAGCTCCGTTATGAATCCCTGAATCAAATCCTCCTCCGTTGTTCTCACCTCCTGTTGAAATCATTATATTGTATGTCACACACTATTGTCTATAGTAAAATAAATTATTTTTCAATGATATTGACATCGTCGAATTTTATGCTATAATGTCACAAAGGCAATGACGGAGAAAAAGATATCCTCTCTCAGCATGTCGGTATCATCATTTGATAGAACTGATAACCAGAGATGCCGCGGACGGTGAAAGCGGCTGCTGACGGATAAAAAATACACTCCCGAGCCTCTGTTCTGAAATGGGTGTTAAAAGTAGGAGCGGACGGAAGCCCCCCGTTACATGGGCAGGGATTATTTGATCCCGGATAAGAGGCGGTTTTCAGACGGGCACAGTTCGTCCCTGCAGGCCGCAATCAGGGTGGTACCGCGGAATATTATTTCAGATAATACTTTCGTCCCTGGGCAAGAAGTCTTTGCTCAGAGCCGGAAGTTTTTTATTTTTAGAGAGGAGAAATTAACATGTCAACCGTAACATTCTTTTCCGGCGAGAGCGTGCCGCTGGAGATGCACAAGGCTCGCATGGTGCAGCGCATTAACCTCCTGCCCGTCGAAGAGCGGCTCAAGTGCATGGAGGAGGCCGGGTTCAACACGTTTTTGCTTAAAAACCGGGACATCTTCCTGGACATGCTCTCAGACAGCGGCGTCAACGCTATGAGCGAAAATCAATACGCCGCAATGCTCAGGGCCGACGACAGTTACGCGGGTTCCGAAACCTTCTTCCGCCTTGAAAGCGTATTGAAGGACATTTTCCACATGGAACATTTCCTGCCCGCCCACCAGGGCCGCGCCTGCGAGCACATTATCGCCCAAACCCTTGTGAAGCCCGGCACCACGGCGTTAATGAACTATCATTTCACAACGACAAAGTCCCACATTACATTAATGGGCGGCCTTGTTGAAGAGATAATCATCGACGAGGGGCTGAAAATCCAGAGCCAGCTCCCCTTTAAGGGCGATATCGACATCGATAAGCTCCGTGAGGCTATAAAACGCCTGGGCAGGGATAAAATATGCTTCGTGCGTATCGAGGCGGGGACGAACCTTGTGGGCGGCCAGCCCGTGTCTATGGGCAATATTAGGGAAGTGTCCAATATCTGCCGCGAAGCCGGGATTCTCTTTGTCTTCGACGCCAGTCTCCTTGCCGATAACCTGTATTTTATAAAGACCCGCGAACCGGAGTTCAAGGACGTGGACGTGAAGGAAATAACCCGCGAGATAGCGGGCTTGTCGGACATTTTATACTTCTCGGCGCGTAAGCTGGGCGCGGCCAGGGGCGGCGGCATTATGACATCGAACGAGGACGCCTTTATCGCAATGCGCGAGCTGGTTCCGCTATACGAAGGCTTTCTTACATACGGAGGCATGTCCGTGCGCGAAATGGAAGCCATCGCCGTGGGCCTTGAGGAAACAATGGACATGGGCGTTATCAGTCAGACGCCGATCTTCGTCGAAGCGCTGTGCAGAGAGGCCCAGTCCAGAGGCGTTCCGGTCGTTACCCCGCCGGGCGGCCTGGGCTGCCACATCGACGCCGGCGCCTTCTGCCCTCATATAAAGCAAGAGGAGTACCCGTCCGGCGCGCTGGCCTCGGCCCTCTACATAGCGGGCGGCATACGCGGGATGGAGCGCGGAACCCTCAGCGAGGAACGCAGGCCTGACGGCATCGAACCCCTCGCCCACATGGAGCTGGTGCGTCTGGCCATCCCAAAGCGCGTTTTTAGCTTGTCCCATATAAAATACGCCGCTGACCGCGCGGCTTGGCTCTATGAAAACCGTCATATGGTGGGCGGCCTAAGGTTCAAAGAAGAACCAAAGGTACTGCGTTTCTTCTTCGGACGCCTCGAACCCCTGAGCGACTGGCCCCAGCGTCTGGCGGCCCAGTTCAGGAAGGACTTTGGGGAGAGCCTGGAAAAGAGAGTATTAAAAGATGAGAGCCTGCGTTTTAGGCTCTCCTCTTTTAAATATGGAGATTGTCAGCTGTCACTAACTCCACCACGCCGTCGCATAACCGTTCCGCCCTCTCGCGGGCATTTGAAGCCCGGATCCACAGCAATGAGAACGTTTAACCGCCACCACGGCTTCGGAACGTTTGCTCCCCGGGGCAGGAGAGCTATCCGCAGTTTTGGAGCTTATTTCGGCGACATTGCTGATATAACAGGCATCTCCCGGAATAATAAGGGCTTTTATCAATATCACTATGCGAGCCCCGGCGGGCAGCGTACCCAGCGTTAACGAGCCGTTCCAGGTATTCCATGTGGTTCCGCTGTCTGTTGAGTATACCGCGCTGAGCAGCTCACGGGGCATTATATCCGTAAGCGCCGTTTCCTCCGCTTCCGACGGCCCGGCGTTTGACACGGTTATAGTGTATATCACCTGCTCGCAGGGGGCGGCGGAGGTTTTATTGGCCGTTTTAATAACGCTGACATAGGCGCTGGACGTTGGCGGCGGGGGAGGAACTATTATAGGAGGGGTTACGATAGGCGTAATCACCGACACCGTGTTGCCGCCTGGATTCGGGTCGGCGGTACTGCTGCTCACGGAAGCCGTGTTGACAATCTGCCCTGTCGCCGCTTTATCCACAGTCCCGTGTATCAGAATTTTATACTCCGCGCCGGAGTTCATATTGCCCAACGCCAAAGGGCCGTTTAAAGGCACCCAGTTCACGCCGTCGTTGGCGGAGTATTCCGCGGCGGACATCGCCGGGGGAATGACATCATTCAGCACAACATTCTGCGCCGTGTCAGGCCCGCCGTTTGTCACCGTCAATGTATAGGTCAGCATGTCGCCCGCTTGAACGGAGCTTTTATCGGCTTTCTT
>JAISVU010000424.1 GCA_031271375.1 Clostridiales bacterium
GCGAGCTGCCGGAAATCGCGGCGAAATCCATCATTACCGTTGACCGGGGCTACCCGTCCGCTGATATGTTTGAGAAATTCCAGGAGTCGAAGCTTTCTTTTGCCGGACGTTGCAAAAACGGCTTCTCCAAGACGGCGGACGACGCGCCTTTGGGAGATTCAACTCTCACGCTTAAAAACGGCCTCAACCTAAAGTCGCATTTATAAGCTTAAGTTGTTGACATTACATGTAACAGCAGTGCCCTATTACGACGAGCGAAGCCGAGATACCGCGTAAAATTTGTATAAAGTCCATGCGTGTTTTATTCATTTCTCAGCTCCATTGATTTTCTGCTGAAATAATAGCTCTTGATTGACCTGTAGCCGATATATAACGCAATGCTTATAGAATAGGTTGCGATCATTCTTACAATCAACCTCGGTGTTATTTCCGTAACCGAAAGATATGACAGCACATGATTCGTCCATTGCAAAACCAGGCAATGAGACAGGAATATGTTGTATGACGCGGTCTCAAGGCGCTTAAACACCGTTAACAATCCCGGAGCTTTGTCCGCGATAACCCCGCCGGCAGCCAGCAGAGCGGGTATGGCCGCGGCGATAAACAGCATTTGCCCCTCCTCGGCGAAGCGGTAATAGAACACTCCCATTGAAGATAGGCAGGCCAGCGTAATATGCATCGCGCCAATTATCAGAAATACAGCTGAGACCGGCGCCCCGCGTTCCTTGAGTTTTACTAAAAAGCCCCTGTGCCTTGCGGCGAACATGCCCACAAGCCAATATGGCAAGTATGTCAAGAACCAGCGGTCCGCATATGGCAGCGCGAAATCCGTCCGGCCAATAAAATTCCCGATGACCGCCCCTGAGTACCGCGTTATGAACAAGGCTAGCGCGGCGGAGCTCAGTATCAGCGGCGCTGGGCGTTTAATGCCGAAAATAACCCGCCAACATGGCATCAACAAGTAAAACTGCATGATGGTTATAACGAAATACATCTGCGCGGATAGGTCGCCCAGCGCGGCATAGCGCAGTAAATCGCCGATACTGAAAGGGAAGTATTTCGCGATGTACACGAAGTAGATGTAATACAGCGTTACCCATAACAGATATGGCAGGTATACGCGTTTTATTCTGCCGACGATAACCGGGCGGTATTTAAATGCCGCTCCGTCAGCGAACCCGGTGAAATATTTAAACGCGCTGAGAAATATAAACCCCGGCGTCGCGAACGTACCCAGCTTATTCACAGCGAAAACGGCGGCGTACAGAAACCCGGATTTGTCATAGCCCGTTACGGCTTCGCTGGTCACATGCGTAAGAATAACAAGCATACAAAGGATCACGGTGAATACGGTAACATTGTTCCTGGCCTCAGCTGTCATTGCCCACTCCGCTCCCTTCTACCGGATAAAAATACCCCGTTATGATACAACCATCATAACAGGGTAATGTTAAATACTTTCGTGGGAGCTGTGCCTGAGTTGTAAAACTTTAAATTAACCCGCCGAAAGATACATTAAGAGATTATCCACCCTCAATCTTCCGCCCTCCAGCAGCTCCCCGTGGGCCGTAACCGACGCATACGCCGTTCCGTCCGCGAAGGGCGCCAACGTTTGAAAAATGCCGTTTGGGATATATACCGGGACGACTTCGGCGTTTCCCTCAAAGTTTATATCAAGTGCTGCCGTAAACGCGTCCAGCGCCGCCGATATCCCCTCCTCGCTTACGATAATATCATCCCGGAGTATATTGATTTGCGTTTCCCATACCTGCCCAGTAACGGCGTTAATGATCATCCTTGCGTTCATGGATTCGTTAGTTAAGCTCACCGACCAATAACTGTATTCCGGCTGAAGAAAGAGGCTGCTTAACTCGGGCAGCAGCTTCTGGGCCAGATACGCGCTTGCTTTTTCAAAGCGCAGCGCCTCGCCGGGGAAGATATCAAGCCCGCCGATAAATACGCACCATTCCTTCGCGGCTTCAACGGCCTGTTCCATACTCAGCTGCTCGTCCGTCGGCTCGTGGGGTTTTTCGGTCACGTCGGAGGCGTATCTCCAGTTCCAATTTCGCAGAACCCCGGCGATTTCGTCCTCGGTTAATTGAGGCCGGGCGGGCGAGGCCATACCGGAAGCGGTCTGCGTAACGACGTTTGTATCCACATCAAGCGTTAATGAGAGCAGCTTATCCGACCTAACGTCTATTAGATGGCTTGTCAATAACCATCCGCCTATCGCGATGGCAAAGGATAAAATAATGCCGGAGACCGTCAGTGCATTCTTTTTAGTCATAATCAACGCCCCTTGCGCGAACCATGTTTAGTGTAACCGTTGTACCCTTGCCGAGAACGCTTTCAAGAGAGAGAGTGGCCCCGTGTATTTCGGCGATTCTTGTGACGAGCGCAAGGCCGAGGCCGAGGCCGTGCTGCCTGCGCGAGCGGGATTTATCCACCGTATAAAACGCTTCGGTTATGCGGGCAAGCTCCGACGCGGGTATCCCTCCGCCGTCGTCGGAAACGCTTATACGGTAAATATCATTATCCCGCTTTCCGGTTATCGTCAGCGTGCCGCATCCGGCCTTTATCGCGTTATCTATGAGGTTTAACAGCAATGTTTTGAATAAATCATATTCAACCATAACATAGGCGGGCTCTATATCCAGCTCCATCCTTACGTTTTTCTCGTCAAGCATGGGCTTGAGGCCGCCCTGGATATCCATAAAGAGCTCGTCCGAAAGCATTTCTTCCAATACAAAATCCTGCTTGTTCAATATGATTAAGTCCATTAATTTAAGCGACAGCGCCTCAAGGCGCAGCCCCTCGTTCAGGATGTACCACGCCGCGTCTTTAACCAGCTCCGGCGGCAGCTTCCGCTGGTAAAGCATGTCGGCGTAACCGATAACGGAAGTGAGCGGGGTTTTAAGTTCGTGGGCGAAACTGGCGATAAAATCCTCTTTCTGCCTCGCGTTTTCGGTGAGCTCGCGTATCTTTTCCTCCACCGCGTCGGCCATAAGGTTAAAGCTCTTGGATAATTCGCCGATTTCGTCGCCGCCGGATACGGAAAGGCGTTCGCTGTACCGCCCGCCTGCGATTAACGAAGCGGTCTTGTCCATCCTCTTCACCGGCCTTGTTATAAAAAAGGACAGCGTCAGAATCAAGGCCATACTCAGCAACAGCGCGGTAAAGAATATTTGCGCGAAACGGCGCATCATTTGGTCTTTTTGATTTATGACCTCTCCTATGCCGTTAGCCATAAGCAAGTAGACGGTTCCGCCGTTATGCGTAACCTTTCCGCTGACGGTAATATAATGTGTGCCGTTCACGGTTTGAATTTGCATGATGTGTCTGTTGTCCTGCACGTCCGGTAAAGCAAAGGCGTCGCCAGGCGCAAGATCCGAATGGATAAGCCGCTTATCCTCCGCAAAAAACACAGCAAGACCGCTTAACTCCGAAGAAAGGCTGTTAAGCAGCGAGCCGGGGATATCGTCATTGAGATTGACCCCGCCGGAAAGCAGGCCGGACTGGACAGTGAACTTATCGTATTGGAATTGATTAACGGCCCGTTCGGTTTCCCGTTCTATCGCGCTCTCATACGCGAACGTGATCATTAAGTAACCCGAAAACAGAAGGGCGATGCTGATTATTAGCGCGGCGCATAAGAAGAATTTCGTGAACAGCCTCATATGCTGTCCTCAAGCCGGTAGCCTATCCTGAAGACTGTTTTGATATATTCCTCCCAGCCGAGTTTCTTGCGCAGCCGCTGGATATGCGAGTCCAGCGTGCGGGTTTCTCCGGTAAACGGTTCGTTCCAAACCCTTTCATAAAGCCTGTCGCGGTATAAAGCCACGTTTTTGTTCCTGACGAGTTCGACAAGCAGGTCAAACTCTTTTACGGTCAAATCTATGACCTTGCGGTTTTTCGTTACCTGTCTAGCATCCAGGTTGATAGAAACCTCCTTGAAGAACAGCTGTTTCTCGGCTTTGCCGTAGCGCCGCAGCACGGCTTCTACCCGCGCAAGCAATTCCCCGATTTGAAAAGGCTTAACAAGATAATCGTCCGCCCCGAGCCTTAACCCCTTTATCCTGTCGTTGACCGTACCCTTCGCGGTAAGGAATATAACCGGCGTTCCGAGGGGTTTTATATACTCAAGCAGCTCATATCCGTCGATTTCGGGGAGCAGAATATCGAGAAGGACTAAATCGAATTCCCCGTTCTCGATCAAATCCGCCCCTTGCTTGCCATCGAAGGCGCAGACGCAGGCATAACCCGCGTCGTTCAAGTTTATCTTTATTAAATTCGCGATAGCCTGTTCATCCTCGACAACCAATATTTTTAACATGCCGCGCCTCCTCCCACTCCCGCATGGACATATTATAGCATAAAGTTGTGTCAAAGTTGTGTCATGCCGCGATGAATATATGTTTCAGATTGACTTTCCTCTGGCAAAAGGTTATAATATTAAAGCTATAATACAAAGAAGGCAGGTTTTAACGGAAGGAGGCGTCATAGAATGGATAACAACGATGAACTGCAAGCTCTGATATCCCTTCTCAGGAAGGAAAACGACGCCCTCCGGTTAGAAAAGGCCAGCCTAAGGCAGGAGCGCGACAGCCTCTCCCGTTTGAACGAGTACAACTGTCTGCTCCAGGACAACAGCCCCGACGATATCTTTTTGCTGGACGCTAAACTAAACATCCTTCTGTGTACGGCCTCCGTAAACCGGGTAATGGGCCGCGACGTGCAAGGAGAGCATTTCCCCGCTATTGTCAACGAGGCCTTCGGCGCGGATTTTGAAGGGACGGTGGCTGCGGCCCTTTCCGATGTTCTTAAACTGGGGGAAACACGGGAGGTCAAAGCGCATACGGTCGGGCGCAGGGACGAGAGCGGTTCGCTTAACGAGTTGTATTATTCATTGCGCCTCTCCCCGACGCTTGATAAAAACGGCAGAATAACCGGGGCGGTGGTGCTTGCGCATGATATCACCGAGGTTCAAAACGCCAATGCGCGGGCATATTCTGCGACATTGGCAAAAAGCAATTTCCTTGCCAATATGAGCCATGAAATCCGCACACCTCTTAACGCTATTATCGGAATGACCCAAATCGGCATGACTTCAAGCGACTATCAAAAGACCCAATACTGCCTGCAAAAGATCAACTCGGCGTCCAAACAGCTCTTGAGGTTGGTCAGCGATGTGCTGGATATCTCCAAAATCGAATCGGGCCGCCTTGAGTTAAAGTCTACCGGCTTCGATATACGGGCTATGCTGGGTTCGCTGCTGTCTATCCATACGATTGAAGCCGAAGATAAGCTGATAGACGTCAACATGGAGATAAGCGACGATTTCCCGTTATATGTTATCGGAGATGAGGTGCGTCTTTCTCAGATTATAACAAATCTTTTATCAAACGCGATAAAATTCACGCCTAAGGGAGGGAACGTCCTCCTGTCCTGCCGGGCTTCCGACGCAGGGGAAGATAAAATCCGGCTTGAAATGGCCGTTACGGACTCGGGCCCCGGCGTGAACGCGAACCATATGCACAGGCTCTATGAACCCTTCGAGCAGGCCGACGACAGCATAACCCGCAAACATGGGGGCAGCGGGCTTGGCCTTGCGATTTCCAAGCGGATCGTTAATCTTATGGACGGTGAGATAAGTGTTCAAAACATGCCGGAAGGCGGGGCCCGCTTCTATTTTCATGTGCTTATCGGCAAGGTGTTGGATATGGACTTGCTCTTCAGCGGGCCGGCTTCGGGCGCTCCGGACGGCGCTCTCGATTTTTCGGATTATACAATCCTCATTGCCGAAGATCTGGAGATAAACAAAGAAATCGCGGTTGCGATGCTTGAGGACACCCGCGCCGCGGTGGAATGCGTAAGCAATGGCCAGGAGGCCGTCGAGGCCTTCGCGGAAGACCCGGATAAATATGATTTGATACTGATGGACATGCAGATGCCCGTGATGGACGGTCTTGAGGCGACCCGCAGGATTCGCGCGTTTAATCTGCCTAAGGCCGTGACAATACCTATTGTGGCGATGACGGCCAACGCGTTTGCCGAAGACATAGAGGAATGTAAAAAAGCAGGGATGACCGACCATATCGGGAAACCGTTGGATATGGCGGTTTTTTTAAGTAAACTGGGGATGTATTTATGAATAAGATAACATTTGAGGATGTTTATAACAACGCCGAATTAAAAACCTATATCAATAAGGGCAATGATCTGCTAGGCGTGCTGGGTTATACGGATCATTCCGAGGCCCACACAATGAACTCGGGCGATCAGGCAAGCGATATACTCCTAAAGCTGGGTTATAGCGAACGCACGGCGGAGCTTGCGCGGATTTCCGGGTATATCCATGACATGGGCAATATGTTGAGCCGGGTTGACCACGCTCAAACAGGCGCGTTAATGGCTTTTATTATTCTGAGGGAATTGGGGATGGATCATGACGAGCTGGCGGATGTCGTAAGCGCGGTAGGCAACCACGACGAAAACGCGGGTATGCCGATCAACGCTCTTTCAGCGGCGCTGATAATCGCGGATAAAAGCGATGTGCGCCGCAGCCGTGTAAGGAACAAGGATAAATCCACGTTTGATATCCACGACAGGGTCAATTACGCCGTGATTAACAGCGCTCTCACAGTCCTTCCAAAGCTGCGGCAAATCCTTTTGGAAGTGCAAATCGATACCGCTATCTCCTCCGTAATGGACTTTTTTGAAATTTTTCTTACGCGGATGTCCATGTGCAAACGGGCCGCTGATTTTTTAAGCGCCCAATTCCGCCTGCGGGTCAACAACTCGGATATAATATAATGAGACAGGCGAACGGCATATCGTTACGCGCTTACGCCAAGATAAACCTTTCCCTTGAGGTTCTTGGCAAACGTCCTGACGGCTATCACAGTCTCCGCAGCGTTATGCAAACAGTAAA
Organism: Clostridiales bacterium; assembly: GCA_031271375.1. Classification (GTDB taxonomy): domain Bacteria; phylum Bacillota; class Clostridia; order Lachnospirales; family WRAX01; genus JAISVU01. The sequence goes on from JAISVU010000424.1 coordinate 6,932, forward strand.
CCTATACGACACTGTCCATATCAAAGCCGTAGCGAAAGAGAATTACTTAAAACTTGTGACAAATCTACCTTATCTGCCCTCCGATTCGCGTAATATCGCATATAAAGCGGCGCGGCTGTTGATTGACCGTTTCGGTATCCGCGAAGGCGTGTTTATCAGCTTAGAAAAGCGCATACCGGTTTCGGCGGGGCTTGGGGGAGGCAGTGCGGATTGCGCCGCTGTCCTTATTGGCATGAGAAATTTGTTTAACCTCTCCGTAAGCCGCTGGGAGCTGCTGAAGATCGGCAAGGAGCTGGGGGCCGACGTGCCGTTTTGCATGACTATGGGAACCGTTCTCGCCGAGGGAATAGGCGAGCGGCTTACACGCCTGCGCCCGATGCCTAAGTCATGGTTTCTGCTGGCAAGGCTCCCTATAGTCGTATCGACCGCAGACATTTTTTCCGCTTATAACCCTGATGTTGTTGAAATAAAACATGACACGCAGCGCCTTCTCGCTTCAATAAGACGGGGCGACCTCCCCGGGCTGTGCGCCTCAATGGCTAACTCCCTGGAATCCGTCACCGCCGGGATACACCCGGTTATAAAGGAGCTAAAGGAGCTGATGCTTATAAACGGGGCTTTGGGGGCTTTGATGAGCGGCAGCGGCCCAACGGTTTTCGGCGTATTTGACGACAAAAAACGCGCCGCCTCGGCTGAGGCGGCGGTATGTGAACGGTTTGCGGACGCGGACGTTTTCATCGTCCGTCCTTATAATAACCGCTGATTCTTATTTAACGTATTCGTAGGTGACGGTCACATTCGCGGATATCTCGACCTTGCCCGTCGCCATAGCGGCTCCGGCATAGTCCATCGCCATGTTCTCTGCCGTCGAATAGTTCATATACGGGCCGGCATCGCGGTAAACGGGATATACGTTCTGGTAGCTGAGTTCATAAACCTCGCTGGGCGCGCCGATTTCCACCTTTAAAACCTTTGCCAGCGCATCAACCTTCTTTGCGGCGTTCTCCAAGGCTAAGACCAGGGCTTCCATGTAATACTCTTCCTGGTTCGCTATCGTGAAGTTGACGCTTCGGGTTTGATTGGCCCCGGCCGCTACGGCGGCGTCCAGGATTTCGCCGATTTTCTCGATTTCCGTTACGGTAACGTCCAGTATGTGGCTCACCATATATCCGTTTTCCGTAGATTCGCCGGTGGCGTAATCATAGTCATACTGTTTGTCCATGTAGTAGTTCTGGGTCTGGATATCGCGGTCCGCCAGGCCCTTTTCCTTAAGGGCGGCCATGACCTTGTCCATGATCTCCGCGTTGGCTTGCTGCGCTGCGGCGGCGTCTTCGCCGGTTACTTCCACGCCTATGCTGATTGTGGCCATGTCCGGGTCGGCTTTAACCACGCCTATGCCGTTAAGCGTAATCCTTCCCTTGTCGGCGGCGGGGGCGGCGTCCGGCTCGGCGGCGTTTGCCGGGGCCGCCATAGAGCCCAGGGACACAACGCCCGCTATCACCAGGGCCATAATCTTTTTTGCTAATTTCATTTTGAAACCTCCTTCGATTTGATATATAATTGGAACGCAGATAAGTCTCTATTTGTTCCATATTTATTATTGCCGTTTTCTTTACGAAAATAAATATTTTTGTTATAATAAAGTCATTCTGAAGAACAGGAGCGATTTTATGCTAGACGAATTGTTTATGAATCGCCGGGCGGATTTCCCCGCGAAGCCCACGGAGCTGCGCGTCCAGCGCAATACCACGCGGAACGCCGCGCTTATCTCAGGCAATTTAGTTTCCAACGCCAAAGCCGTGGCGTCGGGGGTTTCGGCAAGGGTATACGATCGCGGGGTTTACGGCTTCGCCTCCGGCGCGGATATGTCGGACGAAAGCGTGAAGAAGATACTCGCCGCCGCCGCCGATAACGCCGTCTTCCTCGGGAGCCGCGCGGGCAACAGCGTGGGAGACCTTCCGCCGCTGGCCCCGGGCAATGAAAAGACCGCCAAAATAGATACGGACGTCCCGCAGAAGCTCCTTCTGGACTTCGCTAAAGAACTGGACGAGTACATAGCGGGGAAGTATAAAAACCTTTCGGGCCGTTCCGTAGCCGTAAACTGTCTTGACATGGAAAAGCTCTTTATGTCAAACGACGCGGGCGGCCCCGTCCGTATGAGCCACTCCCTTGTGCCGCGCGCTATCATAGGGGTAAACCTTACCGTAAACGACGCGGACGGCGCTCCGGTCAGTCTTGGTATGCCCTATGGCGGCTACGGCTTCTTTACCGATCTTTTCCGCCAGCCGTCGCAGTTATACAAGGATATAGACGATCAATTCGAGAAGCTGATGCAGAAAGCCGAAGGCGTATACCCCGAAGCGGGCTACAAGAAGGTTATCCTGGGCCCTGATATGGCGGGCATTCTGGCGCACGAGGCCATAGGGCACACTGTGGAGGCGGACTTGGTTTTGGGCGGCTCCGTGGCCAGGAATTATATGAACAAGCCGATTGCGAGCGAGCTTGTCACCCTAGTCGATTTCGCCCATACCGCGCTTGGCGGCCCGGTTCCCGTACCCGTCGTGGTAGACGACGAAGGGATAGAGGCTAAGGACGCCGTCATAATCGAGAACGGGATTCTTCGATCTTATATGCACAACCGTTTCAGCGCTAAGAAAATGGGATACGAGCCCACCGGCAACGCCCGCGCATTCCAATTCTCTGACGAGCCGCTTATCCGCATGAGGAACACAGCGGTCCTCCCCGGCAAGTCGAAGCTGGCGGATCTTATCGCCTCGGTTGACGACGGATACTACTTAGTCCGCACAGGCAACGGCCAGGCGGATACCACGAGCGAGTTCATGTTCTCCGTCACTTTCGGGTATGAAATCAAAAACGGCAAGCTGGGCAGAGCGATAAAGGATACTACGATATCCGGCGTTGCGTTCGATATGCTAAAAACGGTCGATATGGTTTCAGACGATATGGTTTGGTCCGGCTCCGGCATGTGCGGTAAGAAACAGCCAATACCCACGGGAATGGGCGGCCCGGCCATTAAGTGCATGATTAATATCGGAGGTAGATAAGATGAATAGAAGAGAAGCCGCCGAATATACGCTTAAGGCGCTGAAGAAGGCGGGAGCGCAGACAGCGTCCTGCCGCGTAACGGACGGATACACCGAGGAGCTTAACTCCGAGGCAGGGGAATTCAGCCTGTACAGGACGCTTTTCGACTCGTCCTTATCAATGTATGCCGTAAAAGACGGCAAGAAAGGCACAGCAAACCTTAACAGCCTTGAAAAGAAAGACATAGACGAAGCCGCCGCCGGGTGCGTTGCGGCCGCCGAAGCCGCCGAGCCGGACGACGCGAATGATACAGCCGAGCTTATAGAGAACAAGAGGTTTACCGACGGGGTTTTGGAAGCCGATAAAAACGCGCTCTTTGACGGCGTCAAGGGCTATATGGCCGAACTAAAGGACAAATACCCCAAGATTAACCTGGAGCAGTTTATCGCCAAATATAAAAAGAGCGATACGGTCTTCCTCAACTCAAAGGGCGTCGATTTCGAGTGGGCGCGGGGGAACTATAATTATAACAGCATGTTTTCCGGTCACGACGGGGACAAATCCACGTCCTTCAACGGTTACTCCGCCGACTTTACCGACCCCAGGCAAAACTTTATGGATATCGGCAATAACCGTATGGTTATAGAGGATACGTTAAAGCAATTCGACCCTCAGCCAATAGACGGCAAGTTTGTCGGCCCGGTGATACTAAGCCCGGAATGCGCGGAGGAGCTTTTGTTTTACGCTCTGATGATCTTCGCAGGCGAGGCTAACCTTATAAACGGCACGAGCATCTGGAAAGACAAGCTCAACACCGTTACGTCGCATTCCAGCCTTAACATCGCTTCAAACCCGCGGGACAGCAGGATAGTCTGCGGCGAACGGATAACGGGCGACGGCTTTGAGGCAAAGGATACGGACATCATAAAGGACGGCGTTTTAAAGTCCTTTATCCTCTCATTGTACGGTTCGAAGAAAACGGGAAACCCCCGTTCAGCCAACCAGAGCTTTAATCTGATAGCCGCCCCCGGCAATAAGAGCCTTAGCGAGATAATAGCGGGCGTCGACAGAGGGCTTCTTATAAACCGTTTCTCCGGCGGCGTCCCCAGCGCCAACGGCGATTTCTCCGGCGTGGCGAAGAACAGTTTTGCCATAAAAGGCGGCAAGATGGCCGGCCCAATAAACGAGACGATGATAAGCGGCAACCTTGAGAAACTTCTCCAGAGCGTTGTCGCAATAAGCAAGGAAACAGCCGCCAACGGCTCGTGCGTGTTACCGTGGCTCGCGCTGGACGGGGTAACGATTTCGGGGAAATAAAGAATCGGAAAGAATCGGCGTGCTTTGCGCGATTGAGTGATTATTGTTAAATCCTGAAGCGCCGCCCAGATAGAGCGGCGCTTTTTGGACAACAAATATAGTTTTATAACGGAGGTTTAATATGAGACGCTCAGACAGGGAAATAAAGGACTTTGACGAAATAGTCGATGTATTAAGAAGGGCCGACGTAATCCGGCTTGGCCTGCACGACAGCAAGGCGCCTTACGTGGTGCCGCTGTCCTTTGGGTTTGAGGTAAAAGACGGCAAGATAATCATATATGTCCACGGCGCTAAAGAGGGGTATAAGCACGATTTGCTTGCGCGGGATAATCATGTCTGTGTCGAGGCGGATATCTTTCATGGGTATAAAAAATATCAAGACGGCGTCACCGCTTGTTACGAAAGCGTAATCGGTTACGGCGACGCCGCCGTGATAGAGGGTGACGAAGCGGAGCGCGGCATGGATTTGCTTCTTGAACACTGCGGTTTCCCCGGCTTAGAGTACGATAAAGCCGTCCATGAAATAATGCGCTGTTATAAAATAGTATTGTCCGAAGTCACGGGAAAACGGCGGTTTGTCAGCTGATAAGGCTCATAAGGGCCCCTAAATCCCCAATTTTACGCCCAAGTATCGCGTTTAACTGCCGGGTATAAGCGTCCATTTCCTGCGATTCATACAGTGTGGACAGGTCCTTTATCGCGAGGCTTTCTTCGGCAACGGCCCACTTTACGCCGTCCCTGAATCCCACGCTGGTGTCTATCTGCGTCTCGCGAACCGCGAAGTCCCCGCCGGAATACTGTCTGTAAATCTTCAAAAAGCTCTGGCTGTTGAGGCGGCATGTAGCCGAGACGCCTTCCAAGACGCGTTTTTCAGTGTCCCTAGCCGTACACTCAGACAGATGCTTGTAAAAATGCCCACCGTTCCGTTCGTTTTGAATAAAGCTCTTGAGACTGCTTCCTATGTCCGTTCCCGCAACAGGCCCATGCTGCGGCATCATTTGCGGGGCTGTCATTTGCGGCGCTGCCATCTGCGGCGCGGCTGTTGGAAGAGGGGCAGCCGGTTCAGGGGTCTTCGCTCCGCCAAAGAGGGATTCAATCGGCTCGAAGGTTATGCCCATCTCTTCGGGGGTAGCCATTCTGGGCTGCTGGGCCTGGTTCTGACCTTGAAAAAAGGCGGGGTTTTGTAGTTGGTTTTGGTTACGCCCCATAAACTGCCCCTGGAATGGGTTCATAGCAGGCGCTTGGCTTCTGCCGCGCGCTTGGTTTTGATTATATGGGCGGTTCTGATATTGCTGGTTTTGCTGGGCTGCTTGATTTTGCGGCTGCTGGTTTTGTTGATTTTGCTCGTTCCGGCCCATAAGCCAGTTTCTGCCGAACCCCCAGTTCCATCCCTTATTCTCATTTCCAGCGGCGCTGGAAGCATTATTATATCCCCAAGCCATAAAGCTGTCCTCCTCACAATGCAACACACTTATTATAGGATATTCATTAAGGAAATCTTTGGTACTACTATATTTACAAGAGGGGAGGGGACGGTGTATAATATATGTATAAGTATTATGACAGGAGGAGAGATTATGGCACGCTTGGGGATACTCACGTTACTCTATTCGCTTGAAGCGCTGCTTGAGGATAATAAATCTGAAAAAGCGCAGGAAGTTATAAAAAAGGTTATCGCTGAAGCGGAAAAGAGCTGATAATCAAAATGAAAAAAGCGCCTTTTCAAGGCGCTTCATTTCATGCAACCCTTCCACGAAGTCTTCCAGCGCGAGACGAGATTCGGACTCGCGACCCTCGCCTTGGCAAGGCGATGCTCTACCACTGAGCCACTCGCGCAATTCGTATTTAGTATTGTAGCACGGATATCGCGGCGCGTCAAGTGCAATTTTTAAAGATATCTAAAAATATTTGATTAAAATTCTTCAAATGTATATACTAGGGACTAGGAGCCAAGTTCCAGGTTCAAGGCTCCGGGAAGGCGGAGCGTATGAAAAAGAAGGAATTGACGGCGCGGGATATTCTTAAATACGAAATAGCGGAGGAACTGGGGCTTTCGGACAAGATACAGGATACCGGATGGAAGTCCCTCACGGCGAGGGAGAGCGGAAGGGTCGGCGGTATTCTCGCAAAGAGGGAGAAGGACCGCAGAGCGGCTCAGCCGCCGGGGGACGCGGGCCTATGATCTACCGCTCCTTCGCCGCTGTTTATGACGATTTTATGGCGGGAACCGATTACGCGGGATGGGTCGATTATATTGAAGAGATATTCCGCAGGAACGGCCAAAAACCGGGGTTAGTGCTGGAGCTGGGCTGCGGCAGCGGCTCCGCGACGGTTATTTTCAAGCAACGGGGTTATGAAATGATAGGGCTGGACGCTTCCGCCGAGATGCTGAGTATAGCGCGGCAAAAGGACGCGGACATCCTTTACATAAATCAGGACATGCGCTGTTTCGAGCTGTACGGAACCGTGGACGCCGTAATATCCCTCTGCGATTCGATGAACTATATCCTTATGCGGGACGATCATTTAGCTGTTTACCGCCTTGTCAATAACTACCTTAACCCCGGCGGGCTCTTTATCTTTGATATGAACACGGCGTATAAATACGCGGCGATCGGCGACCGGACGATGATGCGCAAATCACGGGGAAACTATCTTATATGGGACAACCGTTGGTATAAGGATCAGCGCGTAAACGAGTACCGTTTGACGATGTTCATAAAACAGGGCCGCCTGTACGAACGCTTTCGCGAAACCCACTTGCAGCGGGCTTTTGGCATATCCGCAGTCACGAACATGCTGGCGGACGCAGGGCTGGAGCTTGCGGGCGTTTACGGCAACAAGACATTTGACGCGCCGGGGCCAAAAGCGGGCCGCGTGTTCTTTGTGGCGAGAAAGGGAACGCGTCACGGCTTTTGGCCGTGAATGAACAATGAATAATGAATAATTAAAACCGGAAAAATTCTTTACCCGGATGTAACCCAATCGTCGTAGCCGCGGCCTCCAGGACGCGCCGAAGCTGGCAGACAGCGCAAGTCTCGGCGCGTATGGAATCCGCGCCCTACGATGTTTATGAACAGGCGGCGTGTCTTTGTTCGCCCGTTAGGTCATCCCGTCTGCGGCTCCGCTCTTCGTAGGGGCGATTATTAATCGCCCGCAATGGTTCGACCGGATGTGCCCGGCTTTCGTAGCCGCAGCCTGTCATTGCGGGCTTGACCCGCAATCTCATGGGATCCCGGGTCAAGCCCGGGATGACAGCGTCGACATGACGTGTGTAGGGGCGATTATTAATCGCCCGCAATGGTTTGACCGGATGTCGCCCGGTTTTCGTAGCCGCAGCCCGTCATTGCGGGCTTGACCCGCAATCTCATGGGATCCCGGGTCAAGCCCGGGATGACAGCGCCGGTATGATGCGTGTAGGGGCGATTATCAATCGTCCGCAATGGTTCTCCCGAATGTCACCCGGCTTTCGTAGCCGCAGCCTGTCATTGCGGGCTTGACCCGCAATCTCATGGGATCCCGGGTCAAGCCCGCATTGACAGCGCCGGTATGATGCGTGTGTAGGGGCGGCGTTAAAGTAGGCGCGATTTTGCGCCGGTTTGCCGCCCGTAGATGTAGAACAGCCACGGATTACCAATTAAAAGAATCCGGCAGCGGGCGGCATGACGCCGCCCCTGCATGGGATATGCCTCTGTGTTCGTTGTAGTGCTAAGCTGGCAGACAGTGCAAATCTCGGCGCGTTGCGGGTGTCATTGCGGGCTTGACCCGCAACCGCAATGACGATCCGCGCCCTACGGCGGCCTTACGTCATATCGCACTAATCCCGGATAATTTCAAATATACTGAGCTTGTCAACGCCTCCGTCGGAGTTAATCAGCCATAATAGCGTTTCGTATGAAACGTCATACTCAGATTGTGAAAAGTAATCGTATTCTAACGGCACAACCACTTTACCGGTCTTGTCGATAAACCCCCATTTATCGTCTTTCATTACAGTAGCAAGCCCTTCGCTGATATTGTATACATCATCATACTCCAGCGGCACAACCACTTTACCGGTCTTATCAATAAATCCGTATTTACCGTCTTTAATTACAGGAGCAAGCCCCTCGCTGAAACTGTATACTTGGTCATACTCCAGCGGCACAACCACTTTACCGGTCTTGTCGATAAATCCCCATTTATCGTCTTTAATTACAGGAGCAAGCCCTTCTCTGAA
>JAISVU010000052.1 GCA_031271375.1 Clostridiales bacterium
AAAAAACGAATTATACTATGAAAAAGGAGATTGAAACCCATGAAGAACCGTTTTTTTACACTTACGCTGGCGCTTATGATGTGCCTGACATATTTCCCGCTGACCGCTCTGGCGGCATACGAGGCTGAATCGAACAATGACTATAAGACGGCGACCGCGATTAGCTTAAACACACCTATTGACGCAAGCTTCACAAATACCTACCGTGGAAACGCTTTAGATTACGACTATGACTGGTATCGCATCACGCTCGAACAGTCAGGGTCTTTACAATTGAACTTGAGGCGTTCTTCGCAAAGCATCCTAATTGTCGAAGTGTATGGAGTAGACACGGCAGGCGCGTTAAATCAGATATATACCCGAACTTTCGACCAGCTGATAAATCCTATTGAGGACTACACAGTTCGCGACAGCGACATGATTTATATTCCCAAAGGCGATTACTATATACGCCTGTATGCCAACATGAGACAGGAAATAGCCGCCGATTATACTGTATCCGCCTCATATGTTCCCTGCTCCGCCGGAACTACAGAGCTTGAACCGAATAACGAATATAAATCCGCAAGCGTTATTGGAGTCAATACTCCGGTAGAATCAAGCTTTACAAATGTCTATCACGGAAATAGTTTAGATTATGATTATGACTGGTATAAAGTAACCTTGAATAAAACAGGGACGTTGCAGCTCCAAATTAAAAAGCCTCCGTTATCCAACGTGAGATTTGTGATATACGGGACGGACTCAGGCTCGTTGAAAGAACTGTACGCTAATAACTTCGTTGAGAAATACAACTCGGTTGAAGATGCTGTGACTGAGATAAGCGGACGCATGGGAGTCTCCGGCGGGGATTACTATATCCAAGCGTTTTCTAATATGCCGCGCGATATTGTGAGTTCATACACTATGACCGTAATTACCGATGCGGTTGACGCTCCTTCTTCTTGGGCCGCCTCGCAGGTAAACGCAGCGATCAACGCCGGGCTTGTACCGCAAGGCTTACAGGCAAAATATACGCAGGCCGCCACCCGAGCCGAGTTTTGCGCGTTAGCCGCCACTCTGTATGAAACCGCAACCGGACAGGAAATCACAGGCCGCAAGACGTTTACGGACACAAAAGACGTAAACGTAGAAAAACTGGCATCTATTGGCGTAGTAAGCGGTACAAACGCCGAGGGTACTGTCTTTAACCCGGATGCCCGGCTGACCCGCGAACAGGCGGCGACCATGCTTTCACGTCTGGCAAGCGCCATCGGAAATCCGCTTCCGAAACAAGCCGCAACTTTTGCCGATAACGCCGCTATTTCGTCATGGGCAAAAGAATCCGTTGGGCAGATGCAATCGGCCGGTATTATGGGCGGTATAGGCAATAACATTTTTTCTCCGCAGGGCGAATATACACGGGAACAAAGCATTGTTACCATCCTCCGGCTTTATGACGTAATTGTTGTATCGTGAGTGAGGATGTTTCGCTCATGCTTGGCAATTATTAACAAACATGCTATATGTGTAACATGCGGCAATGCCGTAAATCGCACCTTGAAAGGAGCTTGAACGCTATGAAAAGAAGATTACTCCCGATGTTGCTTTGTTTGACCCTGTGCGCTGTCTCACTGACCGGATGTGTAGGAACATCCGCTTATGCGCAACTCTCGGAACCCACTCACAATACGCAGGAAGCGTCAACGCCGCCCGCACCAACCGCTGAACCTACTCCCGAGGCTACCTCTGAAAAGTCCATGGTTTTTATCGATGTTCCCGCCGACCACTGGGCCTGTGACTCCATTGAATCCGCCTTTGCTAAGGGGATCATCAATGGTATTGGCGACCAGAAGTTCGGAACAGGACAAACGCTGACCCGCGCACAGACCGCGCAGATTATGTTCAACGCCTACGGAGGCAGCGGACTGACGGACGAGACGGTCAAGATTGAGGACGCACCGGACGGAGCATGGTACACCGAAGCTGTGACTTGGCTGCTCCAGTATGATTTGGCGGAACTGCGCGAGGGTAAGTTCTATCCGGACGAACCCGCGCCGCGCTGGTTTATCGCTGATGTACTGTACAAGCTGGCTGTGTCGCTGGATACGGAACTGCCGAAAGAAAACGAAGCTGTGGCGTTTCCCGACATGGTTGGGGATTACGCCCCGTACAGCGAGGCCGTAACCGCTCTACAGCAAGCGGGTATCATCTCCGGTTTCCCGGACGGCACCTATGGCCCGGAGCAGACACTAACGCGCTGCCAGATGACAAAGCTGATTGACCTGTTCACGGAGATTCCCGGTCTCATGCCGGGTACGAAACTGACTCCGCCCAAACCAGACGCTGCACTGGAACCGGCTCCCTCTCCTGATCCGACACCCGCGCCTGCACCAACGCCAGAGCCGACACCCGAACCCACTCCTGATCCGACACCGACACCCACGCCGGAGCCAACGCCGGAACCGACATCCCCAAGCGGCTCTAATGTCTGGTGGAGTGACAGTATCTATCAGGAAATCCTCGACTACGCCGCCACAAAGGATGGAGTTGTTACTCACATGGATGAGACATCGGGCAATGTAATCATCTATGTAGCGGCTAAATGGCCGGTTATGAGGCATTATCGGCTAACATTCAGCAATGAGGGATTTAGCTATACGCTCTTTAGATGGGTACCAAAAGATAATCTGTTCTACGATTTTGGAACAGAAAAAACTTCTGACCCTGCAATACCTCTGTGGTTGGTAGATTGTACTGATGGCGACTATCACTACTATAAAGATCGTGAACCGTGGGCATCAACCTCTCCCAATGCCAAGTTCCCTTGGGAATAATACGATTATTCCGAAAGGCTCCCCCATAAACCGGAGGAGCCTTTTTCATGTACGAACAAAGCGCTTGCATTATAACCGTGGTTTGGTTAATATGATTATATGGGCGATGTTAATAATAATCCAAACCAAAACAGTGTTCAGTATAATTCTGAAAACATCGGCAAGAAGCCCGAAACAGAGTATTTTGTAAAAACGCGCCAAAGGTTCAGTTTTCGGCGCGTTTTTGATTCGCTAAACAACACGCCGCTGCTTATGGGTTGGCGTAAGTTCGCTTTATTGGCATTTATATTGGCGGCGATAGCAGCGGTTGTTGTTATCTTTAGCATCAATTCCGGCAATCAGACTAAACCGCAAGATATTGTCCAAGACTTAAGTTATACAGAAACGGCCAACGCCGTATATAAAGAGGCGGTAACGGTAAGTCAAGGCGCTTCTGATACCGCATACTTTGACGCGCTGGCGGTTTTTGATAAAGCCATTGCCGAGCATGATAGCGCGGACGTAAAAAATGAAATCATCTATATGAAAGCCGAGTTTTATCATATTAACAGCGCTGACGATGACGCCATAGCGTTGCTGCTGGAGTTAAAGGACAAAGATGGACTTACAGTGACACAGCAGTCAAAGGTTTTCAGCCTGCTAATTTCTGTTTATCAGGCTAACGGCAATACGGAGAGCGCAGATAAACTTTTAACCGAGTATAATAATCTTTATCCGGGAGGCCAGTAGATGATAAGCCTTTCTCCAAAGATGAAATTCTCACTGGACGGCATAGGACTAAGCATCTTTTTCGCAGCGCTGGCAACTTCCGGAGAGGTGTTCGCGGCAGCCGGTGGCGGCTCTACCATAGGCGGGGGCGGAAGCGGCTGTAACTCCAGCTACTCTTCAACATGGGACACTTGTTTTGGCGGAAGCTGGCGTTATTTCAGACTGGATACGCCTGTGCCGGTTCGCGCTAATAAACAAATGGAAACAGTAACCTATGATATGGGTGCGGATAGGATAGTTATCCCAGATGCTTCATCCAATACACAAGGCGGTACAATCAGCCGTTGTGTCGCGGATCAGTCCACCGGATTTTTCAGGTTTGGACTCGAAGTTTATGCTCCAAGTTCCAACTCATCTCTTGGTTACCAAGCGGGTCTGATCCAGAAAGGCAGTATCAAGAACGCTTTTGATGGCAGTGCGCAATATAAGGCTACCGATATTCCGACTGACCCCAGCCAAATGTCGAGTTTTATACAAAATCTGCCTCATGGCGCTACCTTTGACAATAACGCTATGCACCGCCTATTTAATTTTGTAACGGAAAACGGTCAAAATGACGGTTTCTCTTGGGATGATTCTTCTCTCGCTTGGTTCTGTACCGGTATGCTGGAGCAAGGCGGCGGTTTTGCTTCACGCTCCAACGTCCGCATCGGCGGCGGTTCCGATTATCAAACAACCGATTGGGTGGATAAATCCACGGCTAATGCCGCCGGTACTGCCAAATCCGGCGATGTCGTTGAGATCACTTTCAGTCATGATATGAAATACACGGGCGAGCTTCCCAACACAACCGTCAAGGTAGAAAAAGCGTGGACGAACACAATGACGCCAACCGGGGCGTCCGTACAGATAATCGCTCCAAACACAGGCAAAAATCCCTTTGTACCTACGAAGAAAGACCAGTCTGAACAGGTATGGCAGTCGCATACATATAAGGTTACAATGCCAACTGTCGCGGCTGGCAGCACACAGAAAGTCACTGTCTGCGAACAAATTACATATCAAGACAAGCAGCTTGAGGGCGGAAAATGGACAGGCGGAGAAAGCTATTCGAAAGCTTGCGCGTCTATTACGGTGTCGGAAAGCACTAAAACCTGCGAGGAACTCGGCACCTGTCCTCAAGCCTGCCCTCTGCCCAACAGCTCATACAACATAGATTTTGGCGGAACACAGGCGCAATCCGGCGTAGTAAACCTCACCAAAGACGGTACGTGGAAGACCACGGACGGCAAATCTACCACACCGGCTTTCGTATGGGCGAAGCCGGGCGACAGCATACAGTTCAAGCACACGCTGTGTTTCGGCGCTCAGGCGGTTCGAGGCAACAATACAGACAACGGTAAAACCACCGTAGCCCGGACGCAGAAGCCGAGTACCGCCAACACCGCCACTATCAAGGCGTTCACCGCTCCAAGCTCCAGTGGTAATTATCTCTATGGCAAAACTCTGACCGGCACAAACAGCCAGACCTTTAACCTTGCCATAGGCGAGGCGAAGCCCTCGCAGACTTCCGGCGCCGACAAGTCCGGCGATTACTGGTTTACATATAACTCACCCAGCATTAAAGCCGGAAACAACGCCGGTGATACATATAAATGCTACGCCGCTGACAGAGGATTCCCTTCTTTCAAGACCAACGGCTATCAAATCCCAGACTTTATAAGTACCACGATTCCGGCTGACTGCGCCTCCGCCAAGAAGGTTCCGACTAATTCAGACGCTGGTAAGATAATCGAGCAGGATTTGGAGTGGAACGAGGTTAAATCGTGGCTGACGACCCAATCCAGCGGCAGCGTATCAGGCTGTGGCTGCGGCGACAG
>JAISVU010000089.1 GCA_031271375.1 Clostridiales bacterium
TAAAAATAAAATTGAGAAGTCATGGGCTAATTTGAAAAACTGGCTGCGCTTGCATTCTAAAAAATACGCTGAAATCCACGATGCTGTGTCAGCCTATTTTAAAACGGAATAGCTATATAAGGACAGGGGTAAGAACCCAGCCAGCCGGAGGACGATGCCGCTTGTGGAAAGCGTAGGCGAGCTGTTGAAAGCTCGTAAGAAAGCCGTTGAGGAAAATCGGAATACGTTCGGGAAAGCTTATGTCAATAAGTTTAACGAATATATCTGCGTTGACGACAACGGCGATATGATAAAACCCGGATATGTTACAAAGAATTTCGTTAAGACACTTGAGCTGTCCGGGCTGCGGAGGATACGCTTCCATGATTTGAGACACTCGTATGTCAAGCTATTACCGAAAATATTTTCTGGACGGATAACTACAATCCGTATATTGCCTCCCTTCATTTTCGCTATGAAAGGGCCATATGACTTTCCATGCTATCTCAACATGATTACCTGGATAAACAGTTACCTTGTCAATAAGCAAATCAACAAGTTCCTGCGTCAACACTTTTTCATTTAAAACGGCCTTAGCGGTGTTCCGCGATTTTGAATCAGTGTCACGGCTTATCCTCATTTGAGCCGCTTCATTACATAACGAGGAATAAATCCGATCAATCCGATTATACTCAGCGTCTGCGCTGGCTTTTGCCGCTTTGTACTGTTCGGCGTGGATTTTGCCTAAAACGAATTGCTCATATAGGACACGTTTTTCGTCTCGGCATTTGTCAAGCAGCTTCGCATATTCCGCCGTCTGTTCCGTTTTTATTTCATACCCGGTTTCAGCGCCCAAGCGGTCAGAGTTAATTACTACTTCCGCTTGCTTGGAAATAACGGTAAATATCAAGGATTCAAGTTCGTTTTCGTTAATCTCCAGACCCCGGCATTCAGCGTTATCATCAACCATTGTGAAACGGCAGCTAAAAACAGGTGACTTACGTTTTAACCGTGCCATAGAGTGACCGCAGCAACCGCAGTAAACCCTTGCGCGCAGTGCATACTGCCGTTCGTGTTTGTCACATTTAAAGTGAAGAGCTTGGGTCTGAATACGCTCATACAGCTCATTGCTTACAATCGCCGGATGATGGCCCGGAATCTTATACCATTCGCTTTCATCTTTGAGCCGGGTTTTCCTCCCGCCGACCTCAATCAGTTCCCGTTTTCCGATTATATATGTACCAGTATACCGCTCATCAGACAAAATCCTTGATAATGTTGACTGCTGCCAAATACCTTTTGAGCGGGAAATATCATGGAAACAGGTTCCCTTCGCGGCGCGGTACTCACCCGGAGTCGGTATTCCGCGTTCAAATAACACCTTCTTTATTCTATACACGTTATTTGATTCCGCAGCGAGATCGAATATGAGCCGTACAACCGCCGCCGCATCCTCGTCAATTTCCATATGCCCGTCCGCCCCTTTTTTATAACCAAAAGGACAGACAGCGCTTTGGTACTCGCCTCGCTTCATCTTGGCGTATTTTGAGCTTTTCGTCTTACGGGACAGGTCAAGGCTGTAGTATTCATGCAGCAAATACTTGAAAGCCACTTGAAGCCCGCCTGTGTCGCCCTTGTACTCCTGCGAATCGAAGCCGTCGCTGACCGATATAAACCGCACTCCGTAAACCGGGAATACTTTTTCAATAAAATACCCGGTTTCAATGCTATTCCTACCGAAGCGGGAAAAATCCTTGACTATAATGCAATTAATCCCGCCCTGCCGCACCATTTCCAGCAACTCTTGGACGGCTGGGCGCTCAAAATTCACGCCCGTGTGTCCATTGTCAATAAACTCTATGACTTCAACATTGCTTTCTTCAAGCGTGTCGATATGTTTACCGAGGATAAGCCGCTGGTTTGGTATGCTCAGGCTGTCCGTTTTAGCGTCCTCCACGGAAAGCCTGATGTACATGGCGATAACATATTTGCTCATACTGTCACCGCCTCCGGTTTTATATTTAGTAAGCCGTTTTCAAAAAAATCCTCGAATCCGCAGTTGAAACGGAAATCAACCTCAATATGCCTGTCAGCGAAAACCCTAATACGCTCAATCAGCTTATCGACCAGCTCCGCTGTAACATCGCCGCCGCTATTGGCTTTGGCTGCCAAATCAAACATAACGAAAAACTCCGACATACGTTTTTCAAGCTCAATCTGGCTGTTCTCCAATTCTTTGGCTCGTATCATACGGTCAACGACTTTGTTTTCATAATCCGACCGCATTTCCTGGTACTCGTCCGCTGTGATAACACCGGATACAAGGCTTTCATACAGGCTTTTCAACATCCGGCTGTATTTATCGGCGTCCCGCTTAACGGCGGCTAGATCGGCTTTGGCGGCGGAACGTCTTGCCTCCGTAGCGGGCTGGTTCTTCCGCAGTATAAGCGACTTCCCGATAACGGCGTACGCCTGCTTTTGAATGATAGCCAGTAACGCGGCGGTCAGCTCATCTTCCGGTATGCAATAGGCTTTACATGAACCCCGCGCCACTCGGCTGTTGGAAAGGCAATGGAAAACATATATTTGCTCCCCTTTACGCTTCCACCCGCGCTGACGGTGCATAGCCTTACCGCAGTATCCGCAAAAGATTTTGCCTTTGTAGATGTTCGGTGTATAAGGTTTTTTTGTCTTACCTATATATTCGTCAGCGGCTTGTTTACGCAAAATCTGTACTGCTTCAAACAGTTCACGGCTGACAATGGCTTCGTGAGTGCCGCGGACAATGATCCACTCACTAGCGTCAGCACGCTGCTGCCTGCGGTTTATGCCCTTTGACTTTCCCTGTACTAAATCGCCGGTATAAGTCTCACATGACAGGATTTTGGCGACCGTGAAGGTTTGCCATTTTCCGTTTCCCATCAGGTTTTCATGGGTTATTAATCCAGCGGCTTTTTTTGCGAAGCTGGGCGTTAAAATCCCGGCCTCGTTCAAACGGCGGGTAATATCGTTTAGCCCCGCCCGTTTGTAAGCCCATTGAAATATCTGCTTAACCACCGGCGCGGTCAGAGGGTCAACCACCAGCTTATGGCAGTTTTGTGGATGCTTCAAATAACCGTAAGGCGGCCTGCCTCCGATATATTCCCCGTCAAGCATGGCTTGACGCTGCTGGGCTTTGATCTTTCGCCCGATATCCAAGGCATACGCCTCATTTATCATACCTTTCAGTGGGAGGATAATAGCGTCGCCGGGTTTTATATCGCTGGAATCGAAGCTGTCAGTAATGGCGATAAACCGCACTTTCAATGAAGGAAGATACTTTTCAATATAATACCCAGTGTCTATCATATTTCTTCCGAACCGGGAAAAATCCTTGACTATAACGCAGTTTATAATTCCGTTTTCGGCGTCGGCCAGCATCTTCTGAAAGGCTGGCCGAGCAAAATTCGTGCCGGTCGTACCGTTGTCGATATAGTAATCATGGAGGCGAAGCTCAGGGTTAGCGTCAAGATAATCCTGAATGATGCTTTTTTGCGTTTCAACGGAATCGCCCTTTTTATGGTTATCCTCAACGGAAAGACGGATATACGCCGCAGCATTATAAAAATGCCGCTGAAAGGTTGCCGGCGCGACGGGTTCGGGGTTCTTTCTGCTTTTCCTAGCCATCTACGCCGCCCCCTCATTTGAACCGCACAAAGCCAGGGCGTTATCAAACTCGGCCTGATAATTAAAGGTGATTTGCAGCTCCGTTTTTGATATGAGCTTTATATTCTGGATAAGATGAATCACCGTTTTTCTGTCAAGCCCGGCCAGCCCTTCGAAACGCTTAAAATGCTCAACCCAGCGGAGGCGTTCGTCTTTCCCTGCGCGAACATCGTCAAGCTCTTGTTTCAGAGCTGAAACAGCCTGTGTCAGCAAAATGCCGTCCTCAATGTAACGGCTTTTCAAGGTTTTATAATCATCCTTTGTGATAAGCCCGTTTATCATATTTTCATACAGAGTGGACTTAAAGCCGTTTATCTGGTCAAGCTGATGCTCGTTCTCGGCAATTTGGGCTTCGTACTGCCGCGTCAGTTTAACAGCGGCCGCTTCGCCGCCCGCGCTCTTTAGGATCGAATCCAGCGACACGACGCTCACGATATGAGACTTAACGCTTTCAAGCACACAAGCAGTCAGCTCATCCTCCTTGATGCGGAGAGGAGCTTTGCAGCCGTTCTTTTTCCCCGCCAAACAGCAGTAATAATTATACTCCTTGCCGTTTTTTCGGTCTGTCTTTCGTATCATCCGCCCGCCGCAGGAGCCGCATATAAGAACGCCGGAGAATAAATAAACCTTTTCGTTCCCCGGAGCGGTGCGTGTGTCCAGCCTCATAACCCTCTGAACAAGGTCAAAATCGCGGGGATGAACAATAGCGTCATGCGCGTCCTCAGTACGCGCCCACTCATTTTCCGGCAGGTCAATAAGGTCTTTCACTTTATAATTGAAGGTGCTTTTCCGCCCTTGAATCAGCGTCCCGGCGTAGGTTTCATCCTTCAAAATACGGATAACCGTGGTCGCGGACCATTTAGCGTCCGCCTTGTCCGCGTATCCGCCCGTAGGATGGGGCAGTCCCCGGTCACGCTTGTACTCCATAGGCGAGAGGACGCCCATGTTGTTTAAAATATCCGCGATTCTAGCCGCGCTGGTTCCCTCGAGCCTCATTCGGAAAATATCCCTGACTACACCTGCGGGATATTCGTCAATCACAAGCCGGTTACGGTTTTCCTCGGACTTTTTATAGCCGTATACCGTGCAGGCCCCGACATAATCGCCGTTACCGCGTTTCACCGCCAGGGCGCTGCGGGTCTTGACGGAAATATCCCGGCAGTAAGCGTCGTTAATTATGGATTTAACCGAAACGGCTAAATCGTCGCCGCTGTCCTTTAAAGTGTCGATGTTGTCGGTCACGGCTATGAAACGGACGCCATAAGCCGGGAATATACTGCGAAGATAACGGCCCGTGTCGATATACTCGCGGCCCAGGCGGGATAAATCTTTCACAATAACGCAGTTGATTTTCCCCGCCTTAATATCTTCCATCATTTCATTGAACGCAGGCCGTTCGTAAACAATTCCGCTCCAGCCGTCGTCCACTTTTTCCGAAACCGCCTCAATGTCGGGATTCTTCTCTAAGAAGCCGTCAAGCAGCTTCCGCTGGTTTATCACGCTGTTGCTTTCGCTGCCGTCGTTGTCGTCCGTATAGGAAAGACGGATATATTTAACGGCTTTATACTGTTTTGCCTGCATAGTTTAACACCCCTTGAATTTGTCTGGAATATTCCGCATCCAAAGGGTTTCTAGGCGCCGGTTCATTCTCTTCCCGATGCCTATTTTACCACGGATTGCGTGAATAGTCCACTTTCCCGAAGGACGGTTCAAACATAAAAAAGCCGCAGAAGGCATTCCTCCAGCGTCGGCCCGTTAGCGGCGAACTTGGCGTGAACAGTGATTTTGCCGCATCTGAAGCAAAACGGATTCTTTATCTGCCGGACGTAATCAGCTATCCTCTCGTCTTTTGAAAGGTTCTTATCAACCGAAACATCCGATATATCAACAAGACTGCCGGTATCATTCATGCGGATTCTCCTTTACACGCAAGGGTATTCCCAAGTTGGGAATACCCTTGCGAAAAAACAAGCGCAGGACAGCCCTTAACAGCCTGACGTCGCTTTTTCGGTGAGATACTGGTTATACGCCTCCAGACAGGACGCGTCCAGCTCGTCACGCAGGGAGTTTTTGACAGGATGGCAGACATTAAGCCACTCGCCGTCTTTTAATACCGACGGCATTGACGCGAACATTTTTCCGTTCTTCCGCACAATCCTTACGTTGTGTATCTTGAACATGTCGTCTATAATGACGTTGGCGACGGCCTTCAGCGCCGAGCCGGGGTCCGGGATGATTGCTTTTATGCGTACTTTTATCTTCATAGCATCCTTCTTTCGCTTGTGATAAATGCTTGAATATCAGGATTCGGAATCCTCTGAATCCGTGCCGCCCGAAATTGATTCGGGGATATTCACTACATAGCGGAAATCCTTATGTTTCTTTCTTACGGGTGTGAGAACGGAATAATCGTCGGTAATAAGCGTTTTTATTTCCTTGCCTTTCAGCTTGAACGATAAGCGGTCCGCCAGGTCAATGCTCAACCGTTTCATCTTGCCAAAGTCCATACCGCGAAGGTCCAGGACAGGGTTTTCGGAATCCATATGCCGCTTGGCAATCCGCCTATATCCTTCCATGTTGCCGCCGACTGATATAAAGACATTGAACCAGTTGAAACAGAATACAACGCCGGCTGCCGCCAGAACAATAACCGCGGTGATAACGCTGAAAATCCAGCCTTTATCTTTACCGGGGGCATCAGCAGGCGTTTCGTTATCATCCGCGTTATTATCCTCAGCTTCTACCGCCGCTGTGTCGGCAGCCGCATTTGCCTCTTCGGTTTGCCACGCAGACGGCTCTGTTGCGGTGTTTTGCAGTATCTGTTCGGATTCTGTCCTGACCGCTGCTTGCGCCGATATTGCTTCCGATTCAAGTTCGAGAGATGTTTCGATATCTGTATCCAATTCCGGCTCAGCGGCACTTCCAGCGCTGTTTTCCGTTTCAGGCTCTGTTACGGTTTCCGGGGCGGATTCCGTTTCCGGCTCCGTTTCGGCAGAGGGCGGAAGCTCCGCCGCATATGTAACCGAATATATAACCTTAGCTACGCTGCTCTTTTCCACATAACCGCCGTACCACGCCCTGGCCAGAAACTCCGAAGGAACCTTTTTTGAGTATGCCCCGGAATAATGAGCGGTCGCCGTGTACTTGGTCGGAACGCTGTCATATCCGACAGTTGATGTCTCCTGCACAACCCAATCCACGCTCTCCAGCGTCATGGTAACGCCGCTTTTTTCCCTTGTTTTCGGGATGTTTGAGGTATCGTTGCTGCTTAACCCGGCCAGAGTAACAGTGTCGGTCAAGGTATACGATTTATTTGTATACGCCATAATCTGCACCCACACAGCACCGTGATCCAAATCCAGCGTCCCGGCGTAACCGTCGCCGCCGTTGTAAGGTATGCTCGGCTCTAAGCGCTGAAAAACGGGCTGAATATCTTCGTTGTCAACGGGGAAATTAACCTCATCACGCTCCCATTTCCTGTCCGTCTGCATTATCTCGTTAGCGGAAACATATTGGAAAGAATATAGCAGACCCTCGTGCTGAAAAGGTTCCTCCACCAGCAGAGTGAAATCAGGCTCATAATCCGGGGTTGCCTCGTATGACTTAATCATATAGCGGACGCCGGGGCCGTCCTCGATCTTTACGTCAGAGAGGGCGGGCATCGCCGCGCCTGTTTCGACGGCGCTCGCGGCGGCTGGTATGGCGTATAAAAACGCCGCAGAAAGGATAAGGGCCGTAAGGAAACAGATTGCTTTTTTCATTTGAGTTTCTCCTTTTTTTGAAATACAAAACGCCGGACAGATTATCCTATCCGGCGCTTTGTTCAATAATAATGATTACTTTTGGTTGCTAGAATCCCGTTTTCGGGAGCTTTCCAGTCTTTGCGTATACGCTCGTCAGCCATGTGCTTCCTGATATCACAAACTCGCCGGAGTAAACACCGCCCACATCGCATTTGTTGGCAAACTGGTATCCGTTCGGAAGCCCGCTGAGAACGGTCATGTAGACCTTAGGTTCCTCAACCAAGCTAAACCCGGCTTTAACATTGCCGAAGATAAGCGTCAGGGAGGTTATAAACTCGTCCGCTCCAAGGCCAAGACTCGCGTTGGAGAGGTCAACAGCGTTGTTGATGGTCGTTGACAGATTATCGGCGACTATGATTGTATCGCCCTTATTCGTTACGGCGAGAATCTTATATTTCAATGACTGATTATAAGTCCCCGTGATGATTTTCGTAACCCGTGCCGCGTCAACGGGTATAATCTCCCGCCAGAAGAAATCCGTCAACGGAACGGTGGACGTGTTCTGTACGGCTTTGATGTCGTACCGTATCGTGTCGCCCGCGATAGCTTCGTTATTGCCGGTTTTTTTGATATACACGCCCGT
>JAISVU010000218.1 GCA_031271375.1 Clostridiales bacterium
ATTCCGTAAGGGTGAAAACGAAGAGGCACCTGTCCAGGCCCTTCGTGATGATGAACCGGTCCGACAGCGCGTCGCGGAATTTAAAGGGTATTATCATACGCCATTTATCGTCCAGATTATGAAAATTTTCTCCGCGGAACAATCCATCACCCCTTTCTATATTACATATCCACTTAACATCCATGACACTCCACACAACATCCACTGCGTATATTCTAATATAAAAGCATGTCCCGCGCAAGCATATTTTCTAAAATATTTTTCATAAATATGTATTGAAATGAAAAGGCAATTCTGTTATACTCTCCTGAGGTTTGTCATTGACAATAACATGGGAGGTGGAATAGATGGCAAAATGTTCGGTATGCGGCAAAGGCATTCAGACGGGGCACCGTATCAGCATCACTAGAAGCCATGTTTCCAGACGGGCTAACCGCATGTGGAAGCCCAACATCAAGAAGGTCAAGATCAACGAGGGCGGCAACAACAAAACGGTTAAGATGTGCACGGCTTGCCTGCGGAATATGAAAACGAAGCAAGCGGGATGATTGCCCGAGGATCACAAAAGTACCAAATGAAAGAAGGACCGAGAGCCGAGAATAAATTCTTGGCTCTCGTCATTAAGAGCCTGTTTACTATCTCCATTCCAACGTCTTTCCGGCGGGTTTTCCGCCACTCGTCGTCGCGGCGGCTTGACATAATCTCTTATTATGCCTGCCTTGTCGCCGCTTGCGGCGACTGGGCCGCTCCTAGATTGGCGAAAAATTCGCTCGGTAATCCGCCGAAAGCGAGATAGTAAACAGGCTCTGAGAGGTTATGGTGTTGAATATTTAATGAAGCATTTGATTGCGGATGTGCTGCCGGGGAGCCCCGCAGATAAAGCGGGCGTAAGAGCCGGGGACTTTCTTGTTTCCGTGGACGGGCGGGAAGCCGCCGATGTGCTGGATTATCGCTATTTGATCCAGGAAGCGGACGGTTTGCTGGTTCAGCGGGCCGGGGGAGGGGCCGTCACGGTCGTTACCGGCGGGGAGGATCCCGGGCTCGCTTTTGAGACGGGGCTTATGGATAAAGCGAAACCCTGCCGCAACGACTGCGTTTTCTGCTTCATCGCGCAAAACCCGCCGGGATTGCGGGATACGCTGTATTTCAAGGACGACGACTGGCGGCTGTCCTTCCTCACCGGGAACTATATCTCGACGACAAACATGAAAACCGACGATTTTAAGCGTCTCGCTTTTTATCATCTGTCGCCGATTAACATTTCCGTTCACGCCGTTACGCCCCGGGTACGCAGGATGATGACGCGGAACCCTAAAGCGGGGCGGCTTATGAACCGGCTGCGTTTCATGAAGCGGCGCGGCATTACGATGAACTTCCAAATCGTGCTGTGCAAGGGTATCAATGACGGGCCGGAATTGATAAAGACCATAAAGGCGCTTGCCCGGCTGAAGCCGCAGGCGGCGAGCCTCTCCGTTGTGCCTGTGGGCCTCACGGCATACCGCGATAATTTATATCATTTGGAACCCTTTACAAGCAAGGACGCGGATGCTGTCATCGATACGGTCGAGGGCCTGCACGGGGGCTTCGTTTGGGCTGCGGACGAGTTTTATGTGCTTGCGGGGCGTAAGATACCGGACTACGGATATTATATAGGCTTTCCGCAGCTGGAAAACGGCGTTGGGATGATGGCGCTGTTTGAGAAGGAGTATATTGACAGGCTCAATGAGCTGGACAATCCCCGTTCATCCGATGATACGTTGATAATAACGGGGATGGCGGCTTTCGGTTTTATCAAGGGCCTGGTGGGCATGATTCCCGGCGCGGAGGTTTTGCCTGTCAAGAATGTCTTTTTCGGAGAGACCGTCACCGTCGCCGGGCTACTGGCGGGACGGGATATTATTTTAGCCGCAAAGCGCGCAAAGGAAAACAAAGAAAGACTTAAAAGATTATTGATTCCCCGGTCTGCGCTCAGAGCGGGGGAAGACGTTTTTTTAGACGGGATGAGCTTAGAGGCAGTGGCGGCGGAGACTGGGCTGGATGTCCGGGCGGTGGAAGTGGACGGCGCGGCGTTAGTCAATGCCTTGTTATGTACAGAGAGTAAATAAGGACAGTGATATTATGAGTAAACCTCTTGTCGCGATCGTGGGGCGGCCCAATGTGGGCAAATCCACGTTGTTCAATAGGCTTGCGGGCAAACGCATATCCATAGTGGAGGACATTCCCGGCGTCACCAGAGACCGGATATACGCCGACGCCGAGTGGCTTGACCGGCATTTCACGATTATCGACACCGGCGGCCTTGACCCCGATTCCGACGATATCTTTTTTACCAACATGATGAACCAGGCCATTATCGCGATGGAAACCTGCGACGTTATCGTGTTCATAACGGACGTTAAGACGGGTATCACCGAAGCGGACGCCCAGGTGGCGGATATCCTGAGGCGGCATAAGAAGCCGGTCGTCCTCGCCGTGAACAAGGCCGACGATATCTTGAAGGGCGAGCTGGAGGCTTATGAGTTTTACGAGCTGGGGCTTGGAGCGCCTATCGCGATTTCGGCGGGGCAGATGCTGGGGCTTGGGGATTTGCTGGACGCAGTTGTGGCCCATTTCCCCCCGAAAAACCCCGCAGAGGACGACGAGGACATAATTAAAGTGGCGATAGTGGGCAAGCCCAACGTGGGCAAGTCGTCGCTCCTTAACCGGCTGCTGGGCGAGGAGCGTTCGATAGTCAGCGACATCCCCGGCACGACAAGGGACGCTGTGGACGCCTTTCTGACCCGCGAGGGCCAGCGCTATATGTTCATAGACACGGCCGGGATACGAAAAAAAAGCAAGATTAAAGAGAATATTGAGCGTTACAGTATCGTGAGGGCTATCGCGGCGATTGAACGCGCCGATGTGTGCATTCTCGTTATAGACGCGCAGGAAGGCGTGACCGAGCAGGACGCTAAGATCGCGGGGATAGCCCGCGAGGGCGGCAAAGCCGCGATAATACTTACGAACAAATGGGACATCCCGGAGAAGGACAACAGCACGATGAAGAAACACCTGGAGCGCATTGAAGCCGAGTTGAGCTGGCTTTCATACGCCCCGAGGATGTTCGTTTCGGCCAAGACGGGCCAGCGGGTAACGCAGATATTCGAGACCGTCAACGCGGTGTCGCAGAACCATAGCCTGCGGGTGCAGACGGGTATTCTTAACGATGTGCTGATAGAGGCGATGGCCGTTACGCCTCCGCCGTCGGACAAAGGCAAGCAGCTGCGCATCTATTATGCGACGCAGGCGTCGGTAAGGCCGCCCACGTTCGTGCTGTTTGTAAACGACGGCGAACTCTTTCATTTCTCATATAAACGTTTTATAGAGAATAAGCTGAGGCAGGCCTTCGGTTTCGCCGGGACGCCGATAAGGCTTGTAGTAAGGAATAAGAATAAGGATTAGCAGGCGCGAGGGGGAACAGGATATGATGCGGGACATGTCCATGCACATCATGGATATTTGCCAGAACAGCATAAAGGCGCAGGCAAGGCATATTAAAATAAGCGTCGTCGAGGACGCGGCCCGGGATATCTTCAGCTTTACAATAACCGACGACGGCTGCGGCATGAGCCCGGAGCTGCTTAAAAAAGTCCGCGACCCCTTCACGACGTCAAGGACGACCCGCAAGGTAGGCCTCGGCATACCTATGCTGGAACAGACCTGTCAGCAATGCGGGGGGCGGCTTGAACTGGAAAGCGAAGTAGGGAAGGGGACTACCCTTACCGCGATTATGGGCTTTCACAGCATAGACAGGCCGCCGATGGGCGATATAGGGGCTTCCCTTCTTGCGATGATAATACCCAACGAGAACGAGGGTTTTGAATTGGTGTACGAGCATAAAAGAAGCGGTAAAACCTTCCTGTTGGACACCGCCGAGTTAAAGGCCGCGCTTGACGGGGTGCCTATGTCCGAGCCGTCCGTTATGCAGTGGATATCGGGCTTTATTAAGGAAGGTTTGGATGAGTTGTATATTGATTAATGTGACGGTCTATGTTATTATAGTTTGGCATACAGACTAGAATTCGGGGGATTAATATGACGGCAGCGACATTCAAGCGGGGCATTCATCCGCCGGAATCCAAGAACACCGGCGGCAGCGCCATTGAGATGATATACCCGGATAAAGGGGAAGAGATGATTTTCCCGGTTCAGCAGCATCTTGGCGCGCCTTGCAAGGCGATTGTACAGGTGGGGGACCGGGTTTTAATGGGGCAGAAGATCGCGGACTCCGACGCGTATGTTTGCGCGCCGATACACAGCAGCGTCTCCGGAACCGTGAAGGGTATGACCGAGACGGTTATCCCCACCGGGGCCACGGTCAGCGCTATAGTTATTGAAAACGACGGGCTTTATGAAGAATCCCCGGATATCTATAAATGGAAGAACAATGAGCGCGACGGTTATGACAAACTGTCCCGCGACACGGTTTTGAAGATCATCCGCGAGGCCGGGATCGTAGGCATGGGCGGCGCGGGCTTCCCCGCCCATGTTAAGCTGAACCCGCCAAAAGATAAAAAGATAGATTATATCATCGTCAACGCTTCGGAATGCGAGCCTTATCTGTGCACCGATAACCGGGTGATGCTGGAGGAAGGGGAGCGCCTGGTATCGGGGTTAAGAATTATTCTAAGGCTCTTTGACGGCGTGAAAGGGCTTATCGGCATAGAGACCAATAAACCCGAGGCGATGGAACGCATAACAAAGATAACGGCGAACGATGCGAATATTACGGTAATCCCGTTAAAACCCAAGTATCCCCAGGGGTCTGAGAAGCAGCTGATAATGGCCTGTACGGGCCGTCAGGTGCCCTCGGGCGGCCTTCCTGCGGACGCGGGCTGTATTGTGAACAATGTGGACACCGTCGTTGCGATTGATAGGGCGGTAAGGCGCGGCAGGCCGCTTATGCGCAGGGTTGTAACGCTGGACGGCGGCGCGGTGCGCCGCCCGGGGAATTATAAAGTCCTGACAGGGATGAGTTATGATTCGCTAGTAAAGGCGGCGGGAGGGCTAAAGGAACCCCCGGCGAAGATCATATCCGGCGGGCCCATGATGGGCGTCGCGATGTTTAACTTAAATATTCCGGTGATTAAAACCTCGTCGGCGCTGCTCTGCCTTACCGGCAAGGAAGCGGAGCTTCCGCCCGAAAGAAACTGCATTCGCTGCGGCAAGTGCGTCTCCCATTGCCCGGTCGGGCTGCTGCCGCTGGAGCTTAATATGAGCGCGCTGGCGAATAATGATGACTTATTTGTAAAAAATAACGGGCTGGAATGTATCGAGTGCGGGAGCTGTTCGTATGTATGCCCCGCGAAAAGGCATCTTGCGCAGTCTATCAGGTCGGCAAGGAGGCGGCTGCTGGCCGCGAGGAAGAAGTAGGGTGAAGGAGGGAATGCTTTGACGCAGTCATTAATTCAACTCGAAGTAGATGAGGATTTCAGGAAGGAAGTAGACAGTCTGTTCAATGATTTGGGTTTAAGCACACCGACAGCTATAATGATTTTTTTAAAGCAGGCAATCAAGAGAAACGGTATGCCTTTTGATGTGGTAACTACGGTACCAACACTTTCAAAAAGAGACAGCGCGCTAGCGTGGAAAGACTTTCTAGCTGAAGTTAAGAAGATTGATGATGAGCCAATAGGTGATTTTGAAAGAGTTAAGTTTCGGGAGAGGGATATATGATTTACGCGCTTGATACGAACATTATATCATATATCCTCAACGGTAACGGCGCTCTTGATTATAAATTAAACGAGATCGTGCCGATTAATGAGGTCATAATTCCCCTTTTTGTGTATTATGAGGTGCGCCGCGGTCTCATTGCAAAACAGGCGGAAAGGAAACTAAGGGCGTTTGAACGGCTTTGCTTACAGTTAGATATTGTAAACCTTACTGTGCATGATATGAATACGGCATCGAAAATATATGCCGAGCGAAAGGCGGCAGGCACGGTTATAGATGACGGCGACTTGTTGATAGCTGCACAGTGTGTAACGAACGGATATGTCCTAGTCACAAATAACATAAAGCATTTCCGTGACATCAATAATTTTAGATATGAAAACTGGCTTAATGCGGAAGAACAAGATAATGATTTTTGAAACGAAACGTCTTCATTTTTAAGGAAGAATACACTGAGAACCGGAAGAGGGAGTTAAATGGACGCTAAAAGCTCGGTTAAGCAAAAGCTGATAGTCACGGCGACGCCGCATATACGATCGAAGGAGACGGTGTCGGACATAATGCTGGACGTAATCATCGCTCTGGCCCCGGCCGCCGTGATGGGCGCGTTCTATTTCGGGCTGAGGGCCGCGGCTCTGATGGCCCTGAGCGTCGGGTCGGCCGTCCTGTTTGAGTTTCTTTACAGGCTCGCTACGAGGCGCGACAGAACAATTAACGATTTATCGGCTGTCGTGACGGGCTTGCTGCTCGCATTCGGCCTGCCGCCCTCCGCTCCGTTCTGGGTACCGGTCGTCGGCGCCGCGTTTGCGATAGTTATCGTGAAACAGCTCTTCGGTGGGATAGGGCAAAACTTCGTCAACCCGGCCCTTGCGGCCCGCGCGTTTCTGCTGGCGTCATACCCCGGCATTATGGCTTCCTGGAGCCTGGCGGGTATAAGTGCGAGGATTGACGCGGTTTCAACCGCGACGCCGCTTGCGCAGTTAAAAGACGGGGCGGAACAGCTGCCCTCGCTCCTGCAAGCCTTTTTGGGGAACAGGAACGGGAGCCTGGGGGAAACCTGCGTCGCGGCCATTCTCGCGGGCCTAGCGTACCTACTGATAAAAAGGATAATAAGCTGGCGCATACCGGTAACATATATCGCCTCCTTCGCGCTGGTGGCCTGGATCATGGGCAGGGAAGGGGCCTTTACCGGGAACCCGCTCTATGAGCTGTGCCTGGGCAGCGTTATGCTGGGAGCGGTCTTCATGGCGACAGACTACACCACGTCGCCGGTAACGCCGATAGGGCAGATAATCATGGGGGTTGGCTGCGGCGCGCTTAACGCTGTGTTTAGGCTGAGGGGCGGCTTCCCTGAGGGGACGACTTATGCGATTCTCATAATGAACCTTGCGGTTCCGCTGATCGACAAGTTCACGAAACCAAGAATATACGGTGAGGTTAAAAAGCATGGACATATTTAAAACAAGCCTAAAGCTGTTGGCGATTACGGTTATTGCGGCGGCGCTCCTCGGCGCGGTGAATTCGATAACAAAGCCCGTTATTGCCGAAAACGATAAGGCCGCGAGGGAACTCGCTATGGCGGAGGTTCTCCCGGGGTTAAGCGGCGTCAGCTTCTCTGATGAGATTGAGACGGGGAATGCCAGCGGCGTTACGTCATATTTCATCGCGAGTAATGCTGGTGATGATTGCTATGTAATGTTCGTCACTACCCAGGGGGATCAGGGGCTTATGACCTGCGCCGTCGGTATTGACGGCGAGGGGATGATACTCGGCGTCAAGCTGGTATCCCATAACGAGACGCCGGGGCTAGGCGCGAATGCCGCGAACCCGGAGTTCCTAGTCCAATATGCAGACAAGAAAGGGCCTTTTACCGTGGTTAAGGCCCAGGCGGTAAGCTCCAATGAGATAGAGGCGGTCTCCTCCGCGACAAATACTTCCAAAGGGGTTACGGAAGCGGTGAACGCGGCGTTGGAATTCTTGCGCGTAAACGGTTTATCCGCCAAAGATAAAAGCAATTAACCGCGAAAGGCGCGAAAAGCACGAAAAAGAAGGTAGATAATCTTATAGTGGCAGGAGGTTTGACAATGAGCAGCGCGACAGAGGAAAAGGTACTTGCGGCGCTTGAGCGGCTGGAAGCTAAGGTCGATAAGCTGGATCAGCGCATGGACGCAATGGAGAAGCGTATGGATTCATTGGAAAAACGTGTTGAGTCCATTGAGAAGACCGTTAAGGGTCACGATAAGAAGCTCTCGGATATCGAACTGCGTGTGAAAGAGCTTGAAAGTCAAGCAAATAAGCTCAAAGACGCCCTTGAGCCTATCCGCGAGGATATTCTGGACATCCATAACAGACAGAAGGCGGACTCCGAGGTTATCGCCGCGCTGTATCAGGGCACGCAGATCGCCAATGCCGAGAACGACGGCCTCCGGCAGGAACTGGCCAAGATAACCGGCGAGCATGTCGTCTTCCAGCGTAAGATAGATTTATTGCAGCAGATGGCCGCCGACGTTATGAGCGACATATCGCGGATGAAAGCGGCTCAATAGTGGAATCTGTTATGAAATTGGTTTTCCCTGCGATTGAACATAAAGAAGCCGCGCTTGCCTACCGCAAGGAGCATTTCGAGCGGGGTGAGAGGGACATACAGGGCGACAGCGGTCTGGACTACACAGAGAATTATAATGACTGGCTTGTGAAGATCCGCGAGGACTTGACCCGCGAAGACGAGCAGATGGTGCCGGGAACCGTGTACTTTGGGATAGTGAGCGGCGCAATCGTCGGCATGATTTCGATCCGTCACAAGTTGAACGATAATCTGCTTAAAATCGGCGGGAATATCGGCTACGGCGTGCGCCCGACACAACGCGGGAAAGGCTACGCGTCAAGAATGCTGACCCTTGCGCTGGACGAATGCCGGGAACTGGGTATGAAGAGGGTTCTCATTACCTGCGACAAGACGAACATTGCTTCTGCGAAGACGATACTTAAAAACGGCGGCGTATTGGAGAATGAATTGACGCTGAATGACGGCAGCGTTACCCAGCGTTACTGGATAGATTTGGAGGGCTGAATCGATCAATGAATCCGCTTAAAATCATTAAAAACGGCATCCTCAACGAAAACCCCACCTTTGTTCAGGTTATCGGGATGTGCCCGGTGCTTGCGGTGACGACGGGCGCCGTAAACGGCGTGGGCATGGGATTATCAACGACGGCGGTGCTGGCCTGCTCAAACCTGTTCATCTCGCTGATACGCAAGGCCGTCCCGCCTAAGGCGCGTATCCCGGCCTTCGTAGTGGTTATATCCAGCTTCGTAACGATTGTGCAGTTCTTATTGCAGGCCTATCTGCCGGATTTGAACGCGTCGCTGGGCTTGTTCATCCCGCTGATTGTCGTCAACTGCATCATCCTTGCCAGGGCCGAGGCCTACGCCTCGTTAAACGGCCCGGCGGCGTCCTTCCTGGACGGGATAGGGATGGGATTGGGCTTCACGCTCGCGCTGATAATCGTGGGTTCCGTCCGCGAGATTCTTGGGGCCGGGGCGTTCTTCGGGATGCCGATACTGCACGAGGATTTCCCCCGGACGATCCTTATGATACTGCCGCCCGGCGCGTTTATAACGCTGGGGCTCCTGATGGCCCTGCTGAACCACCTGCGCGGTAAAGGAACAAGCAAGGGAGGCGCGGAATAATGAACATATTCGTTATCTTCTTCAGCGCGATTCTGGTAAATAACTTTGTAATGTCGCGTTTCCTGGGCATCTGCCCGTTCCTCGGCGTCTCAAAGAGGATTGAAACCGCCGCCGGGATGGGCGTCGCCGTGACGTTCGTTATGACATTGGCTTCCGCAGTCACGTTCATCGTTTATAAATACGTCCTCGCGGCGATGGGGATAGAATATCTTTACAATATCGCGTTTATCCTTATAATTGCGAGCCTTGTCCAGCTGGTCGAGATGTTTATAAAGAAATCCAGCCCCAGCCTGTATCAGGCCCTCGGCGTGTATCTGCCGCTGATTACGACGAACTGCGCCGTCCTCGGCGTCACGGTTATCAACATACAGGAAGAGGGCTTCACGTTCATTGACGCCGTGGTAAACGGCCTCGGCGGGGCGCTGGGCTTCACGCTGGCCATCGTTCTGCTGGCCGGGATACGCGAGCGCACCGAGCGCAACGATATCCCAAAGGCATTCAAGGGCTTCCCAATTACGCTTGTTACCGCGGGGCTTATGTCGATAGCGTTCCTGGGCTTCCAGGGAATTTTATAAAAATGACAAGCGTATTTTTCGTCCGCCACGCCCAGTCGGACTATAAATGGGAAGACGACCGGACAAGGCCGCTGACGGCATTGGGCATGGGCGATGCACCCAAGGTAACGGAGGTTTTGAAGGATTACCGTATAGACGCTTTTTACTGTAGCCCTTATAAACGCAGCCTTGATACTGTCGCGGACTGCGCTAAGAGCCGGGGCATGAAGATTAAAGCGGATGAGAGGCTCAGGGAGCGCGTCAAGGGGATTAACGGTCACGGATATCTTGAGGAACGTTGGAGTGATTTGGATTTTCACGAAGAGAACGGCGAGAGCGTCAATATGGTTAAGAAGAGAAACATTGAAGCCATAAATGAGATATTGAAAAACCATCCGGGACAAAATATCCTGATAGGAACCCATGGAACCGCTTTGTGCGCGATATTGAATCATTTTGATAAAAATATCGGCCTTGCGGCGTTTTCCAGGATAATACATTGAATGCCTTATGTAATCCGCGTAGATTTTGACGGGATGAGCTTGATAAGCAAGGAAGAGTTATTTTATTTGGATAGAGGATATGGAGTATAGATTCCTAAAAAGGCGAGGGAAGCTAATGGAAACTATGGTTCAAGACGTATTATACGCCGTCGCGGTAATAGGCGGGCTGGGGCTGGTTTTCGGCGCGGGGCTCGGTTACGCGGGCAAGCGCTTCGCGGTTGAGGAAGACGCAGTAACGGCGCTTATACGCGGGCTTCTTCCGGGCGCGAACTGCGGCGGCTGCGGTTATCTGGGCTGCGACGAGCTGGCAAAGGCCATATCCGCCGGAGAGGCAAAGTACGACGCCTGCCCCGTAGGCGGGCCGGAAACCGCTAAGAAGATAGCGGAGGCGCTGGGCAAGGAAGCGGGAGAATTTAAGCGCCTCGCTGCCTTCGTTAAATGCGCTGGCGACAATGACAAGGCCCAAAACCGCTACACATACGAGGGCCTGAACGATTGCCGCTCCGCCGCCCTGTTGTCCGGCGGAGGAGCGAAGAGCTGTAAATACGGATGCCTGGGTATGGGCAGCTGTGACTCGGTTTGCGCTTTCGGCGCGATACGTTTCATAAACGGCGTAGCGGTGGTTGACGGGGATAAATGCACCGCCTGCGGACAGTGCGCAAAAATCTGCCCCAGGCATATTATTGAACTGGTTCCGGCCGTAAACCCCGTCCGAGTCGCCTGTTCGTCCCATGATAACGCAAGAACGGTAATGGCTTGCTGTTCGGTGGGCTGCAGGGCGTGCAAGCTGTGCGAGAAGGCCTGTAATTTCAACGCGATTAAGGTTGAAGAAATGCTGGCGGAGATAGATTACGAAAAATGCAGAGTTTGCGGGGAATGCGCCGGAAAATGCCCGGCGAAGATAATCACGAAGCAATAAAAGGGGGGCCTTATGTACTCAGGAAGAAGCGGTAATATGGATGGGCAGAGCCGATGGGTGTTGCCGCTGGCTCTTCTTATCGGTGTGGTAATCGGCGGATACCTGGGCGAGCTTATCGGCCTGCTGGCAGACATGGCGGAGTGGCTGGGCTTTTTGAACTGGTTTAACTATGGCTTCGATTTCGGCTTTTCATCGCCGTTCACTTTAAATTTAGGCGTAGTAACCCTGACGTTCGGCATAACGATTAAGTTCACGCTCTGCGGACTGCTCGGAATGGCCGCCGCCGCCCTGTTGAGCAGGAAATTATGAATTCGATTATTTTTCTCTTTACTTTTGCCGGATTTATGTTATAATACCTGAGGATCGTAAAAGGTGTGTAATGGAAGCGTATCGAAGTGGTTGTAACGGCCCTGACTCGAAATCAGGTGTACCTACGGGTACCGTGGGTTCGAATCCCACCGCTTCCGGTTGTACCGGGAAGTATATTTCCAGGTTCCAGGTTCTTTTTATCCAGGTTCCAGTATGGAGGCGTAGCGAAGTGGCCATAACGCGGCGGTCTTGAAAACCGTTTGGGAGCAATCCCGCGGGGGTTCGAATCCCTCCGCCTCCGGTTGCATGGGCGAGCAGTTCCAAAGGAACGACCAGCCCCGGTCGCATAGTATATAAGTAACGCGGGTGTAGTTCAATGGTAGAACACCAGCCTTCCAAGCTGGACACGAGGGTCCGATTCCCTTCACCCGCTTGAGGCGCACAATGCGCCACTAGTATGTGCAACATTTCTGCGCGGGTGTGGTTCAATGGCAGAATACCAGCTTCCCAAGCTGAAGACGGGGGTCCGATTCCCCTCACCCGCTTAGTTTAACGTCAATAATATAATTTCCCGACGAGGTGCATGGATGGATATCGAATTATACGCCGAACCGGGCCGCGTCTACGTACAGGGCAGCGCCGGCAGCATGGTTGCCGAGATTACTTTCCCAAAGATCGCCCCCGGCAAGGTAAACTTCAACCACACATACGTCGCTCCCAATCTGCGCGGCCAGGGCGTGGCGACCAAGATGATCCGCGCTGCCATCGACAGCGTCAGGGCCGAGGGCTTGAAAGCCGCCGCGACATGCCCCTTCGCGGTAAAATGGTTTGACGCGCATCCCGAAGACCGGGACATACTTGGGTAACGACGGCGGGAAAACCGTCTGTGCCTTGAAAATGAACATCCCAGTAACATGGAAGCAGACGGGTAACTGGTGTGCCTGCCGGTCTTCAAAACCGAGTTGCGCGGTTGTACCGCGTGGGTGAGTTCGATTCTCACATGCTTCCGCCAAAACAACTAACAGTCTGGGAACCTCATGTTTCCGGGCTTTTTTAATGCTGCCTGGAGCTAAAGGAACCTAAACAAACTTAGCCTCGCTTAGAACAGCTTTGCATGTGTTGACTTCTAATCACTTCTGCTAATGCCTATTTCGCCGTCAGGATGGCGGCAAGGAGTTTTTAACAGCTTTTACCTGATTTTCCGTCGCCAACCACGTCGCTATTCGGCGGCGGAGAAAAGCCCTGGGAGCCTAGAAAAATCAAGGTGTCCGGGGCTTTTCTTGTCGTTGTCCGGCGGCAGAAATAGCGAAAGAGCGAAAGAAACAGGCACATAGTATTATCTTGAAGAAACTACTACAAAGGAGGCTATTATGTTTAGTGAGAAAAGCACTTTAGAGACAGAGGCGGTCTATTCGGATTGCAGGAAACACCGCTTTCTTCTCCGAAA
>JAISVU010000275.1 GCA_031271375.1 Clostridiales bacterium
TGATAGTGTTCCGGAAAGCCCGCCAATACTGCGGGTCTTTGAAGAACGTCTCGAAATAATAGAGGCCTCTCCATTCCACGCCGAAGGGTTCGCCGGGCCTGTACCTTCGGAAAGCCAGGATCGCGCCGAACATCGGGCCGTATTTGAACAGAAGGAAATGAACCAGCGGAATCACCAGCATCACATACAAAGGCCAGTATTTACGGAGAACGGAACGTTTTTTTATCATCGCTTGACTCACTCCCTTTATCTTTACCATCTAACCGTGCTTAACTTAAATACGGGGGAACTTTTACAAGTCCCCCCGTAAAAATGTTCTTTATCTCCTGGAATCGTTATAAATCTGGCACAGCTCTTCGATGCCTTTGTCCTTCATTTCCTGAACATAGGCGTCCCAGTCGGTTTCGAGGCTCTTCGCGCCGGTGATGAAATCGTTGTTCCAGATTTCAAAAGCGTCGCGCAGCGCGGCCTGGAGAAGGCTTGCGCGCTCGGCGTTATCCTCGGAAAGAACGGGCGTCGGCGGCGAGAGCGGCACGCCGTCCATCTCGGCCACTACGGCGTTGATCGCGGCATAGTTCTCGTCATACTTCAGCATTTCCTGCTCGTTGATCCATACCATCTGGCTGGAGGCGGAGCCGGTGCCGTAGTTGACCTGGAGGTACTTGTAGACGCCGTCCACGGACCCGGTGGCTTCGGGGATAAACTCGACGGAACCGTCGGAGTTTTTGGTGAAGGTTACGCCCTCTTTGCCTATGCTCCACAGCTCGGCGGCTTCGTCGGAGTAGAACATATTGTCGATGGCGCGGACCAGCTGCTCAAAGTCGTCGCGCTCCTGGGCGGCGGCGGTAAAGACGACGCCGGCGGAAAGACGGGCCTTGGGCTGGTGATACGCACCGCCGGGGCCTTCAAGGGGCGGAACCATGTTAAAGCTGATGCCCTCGACCTCGGAGTTGGCCAAAAGGCCGCCGATCTGGTCATAGTAAGCGTAGCTGGCGACGGCTGCGCCGGTTGACATTTTTATGGCCCACATATCGCCCTCGGGGAGGAACTCGGGGTCATACAGCCCTTCGGCGTACAGTTTTGCGAAATACTCAAGGTAGGCTTTATAGCTGTCGTCGATAGCGCCGGTGAAATATTCCTCATTGTCATAGTTCCAGCTCAGAACCCAGGTACCGGTGGAGGCGTTGCGGCCCACGCTCATGCCGAAGCTGGGCATGGACATGCGGTATGTAACCTGGGGGCCGACAAGGTTTGTCAGCGGGAACGATTCGGGGTTGTCCTCTTTGCAAGCCTTGAGATACTCATAAAACTCGTCAAAGGTCGTGGGGGCTTCCATCCCGAATTTCTCAAGCAGGTCGTCGCGGAGGATCAGGCCGCCGTCATAGAACTGCTTGTCAAAAAGTGCGGGGAGGAAATAGTATTTGCCGTCGGACAGTCTGCGCTGGTCAAGCTCGTCCTGCATATTCCACTCCTCGATGCGGCGGGCAAAGTTGGGGGCCCAGCCCATATCGACGTAATCGCTGATCGGGGCTATAGCGCCGCTGAGGGCCAGAGCCGCCTGGTCGCCTGACGACGGGCCGAGGTAGGTAATTACGTCATACCCGGTGCCGGTCGCCAGCTCGGCGTTGATCTTCGTGGTGTAGTCGGTGGAGGGAATGATTTCCCAGGTAATATCCAGGTTGTAGCGCGCCTCTGACTCCGTGTTGACAAGCCAGTCCTCGCGGAAGGGCAACGTGGGGTTGTCAGAATACGTCATCGTAAACTTCAGCGGAGCCTCGGCTCCGCCCGCGGCGGGAGCGCCGCCCTGTGTTGTGCATCCGGCCAGCGCGGACAGGGAAAGCGTCGCCCCAAGCGCCAGCGCAATGATTTTTTTAACCATTTTTTTCATAAGCAGACCTCCTAAAGATTTTGTGGCTTTATTCTAACATGAAAAAAGCGCGGATGTCAAGAACATGTATAAATTGGAAGTAAAAATCATTTCGGCATAATATCTTCAATTTCCTGTATTGAGCGGGGCGTCGCGGCCGAGAGGTTCTCGCAGCCCGTTTCGGTAACCAGGCAGTTGTCCTCAAGCCGGAAGCCTATACCCCAGCCCTCGGCGTATATTCCGATATCCACGCAGAATACCATTCCCGGCATGACGGGGTCGCCGTTCGTAACGCTTACGGCGTCATGCACGTCATAACCCACATGATGTGCCCCGCCGTGCCACATATACTTCCCTATGCCGTCATAATCGGTCAGCAGGCCGATATCTTTCAGGCGCTCATAATTATACTTTCTTATTGTCAGATCCACGTCGCCCATCAGCATGCCCGGCCTTATCAGCCCGAACATATGCTCCGACGTGGCGTAGGCGCATTCGTAAAGCAGCCGCTGGCGCTCGTTAAACCTGCCGTTCACGGGCCAGCCTCTGGAGACGTCGTTCATCAGGTTGTCCCAGCTCACGCCCACGTCGTTCAAAACAATGTCGCCGTCACGGGCCTGACCCGCGTAGGAGTAATTATGTATGCAGAAATTATTAGCCCCGGCGCTGATACTCGGGGGGAATGCCGGAGGAACGCCGTATTTACCCAAGACATAGTCGAACTCGGCTTTATATTGATACTCGTACATCCCGGGCTTAGACGCCCGCATCATCGCAGTGACTGCCTCGGCGGTTATCCGTTGGGATTCCCTCATCGCCGCGATTTCGCATGGTTTCTT
>JAISVU010000288.1 GCA_031271375.1 Clostridiales bacterium
CAGGAGCTTGTAGCCATCAAGAAGCGCGCCTAGCTTATCGCCGTGCTCAACTTCGATTTTGGCCTGGCCATGCTCAAGGCTTTCAAGGCGGCAATTAGTTTCAGCCTGACCCGCTTCGAGGCTTTCAAGGCGGCGGTTAGTTTCAGCTTGACCCTGCTCAAGTTTAGACTGACCCTGCTCAAGGCCGTCCAGACGTTGATTAGTTTTAACTTGTTCAGCTTGCATCTGGATAAGTATTTCCAAAATCTTTTCTTCGTTATTCATGGACATTGTCCTTTCTTTATGGCGTGGAATAATCTTACCATAACGAGAAAAGAAATACAACGGCCAATTATCAACAAGTATTCCGACGGCGAAAACGACAGGCTTAGCCTGTTTGTAGACACAGGCTCATTAAGTTATAACATGAAGAAGGATGTGAACAAAATTAGATACGGAGAGCCAAGAAAATTAATTTAGTCCTTCCCGTGCAGTATCAAAACGACAAAAAAAGGAGGATCCCGCCATGCCCCGCGAAGAACCGCTGACCGTGAAAGAGTTCGCGGAAGCGATAAAAGTCACCAGGGAACACGCCCGGTACATGGCCCGGAGTGAGTTCTTCAAAAAGCACCGGATATCAATAGACATCGCATTGGACGAGATTAAGCGGCCCAAGGCAAAACACGGCACGGGCCGCCGGAACCATAACTGGCGGATCTATTTGAGCCGGTACGAAGCGGCGCTGGCGAAGGCGCAGGCTGTTAACTGAGGAGGCCCCAATGTTCAACGTAATAAAAGGCTCCAAGAAAGACCCGCCCGATTATTTCGATCGCTACATAAAAGCCCTTGGCAGGGCCGAGGACAGATACGAAGCGACGGAAAGCCGCTGTGACCTGATGAGCTTTGTATTCTACGGGGTTAAGACGGTTAATAGCTCCAGAGAATATATGCGCCTAGTCGGGCCTATGCGCGAGTTTCAAGTGACCGACGCCATAAAGGTAATGCTTTCCTGCCTGACGCCGCGTGAGCTTATGAGCATATTCCCGGTTGACAAGACCTATGACGGGGAGCGCCGGGAGACCAAGGACTATTTCAGCACGATGAAAGCCCTTGAGGATTATGACCTTGACGCGGAAATCGGCATGGAGCGGGTTGATGATTTTCTTTGGGACTATATGAACATTACGCTGCTGGTTTTCAACGCGCACATGTCCTGCGCCGCCGACGATCTTTTTAAAGCTGAAACCAGCAGGGGGCTTATGGAATCGTTTCTCAAGGAAATCAAGCCTGACATCACAACCTACTCTATAGCCGCCGACGACAAAGGCCGGGAATACATGCTAGACAACAAAACCGGCGCGAGTTTCCGCATAATCAAGCCGATACCGAACGGGATGAGGGTTATCCCCGGCGGGTTAAAGTAAAACGCCCACCGGACAGCCATCCGGGGAGCGTCAAGGGCCGCTGAACTAACCAACTAAAGACAGTATAACATTTTTGGCGGCCCGTTGCAACAATTTTTTAAGGGGTGATTTTATGACTATAGAGGAGCGGAATGCCGTCTTTATGGAATATGAATATCTGCTCCGGCTGACGGTTCGCCGCAATTACGGGCTGCTGGCGAGGCTCCGCATGGACGCGGACGACATGGCCCAGGAACTGGCTGAAATCCTGCTCAAGGCCATTGAGGACTATGACCCTGCCAAAGGAACGAAGCCGGGTACATATTACCGCGCCATGCTTCAATACGGCGTGCTGAATCTTAACCGGTATTATAAGCGCTCCTGCCGGATCGCCGGTCTGACGGCGAAGCCGCTGACCTTCATTAACGAGGACGGCGAGGAAGCTGAGATTGACATCCCTTATAACGAGGACTTCGACGGCGGTTTGTTCCTGGGCGAGTTCCTTGGCTCCCTGTCCGAGAGGGAGCGCGGGGCCATTGATATCAGGATGAACGGCGGGGTTTTGGCCCATAAGCATCAAAAGGCCTGGCTGGGCATTATACGCAAGAAATTAACACGATTTTGCGCGATGGGGGGGGGTATAGCGTGAAAAACACGCCGACGGATATTACGAATATGATGATGGAGCTTTTGGAACGGATATCCGACGAGGAGCTGAAGGGCGAGGCCCTGGACGAGGAGATAAAAAGAAGCGTCGCCGCCGGGGATATCGCGAAGAATATCCTTGCCTATAAGAATTTTCAGCTGCGGATATCCCAGGCCAAGGACGCGGCGATTACCCCGGAGAAGTTTAAGCTGCCGGATTCGCTGGAGGGGTGAGAGGATGGGCAGGCCTTGTTCTTATCCATCTGAACAAATCCAATGGCTGCGGGATAATTATACCGGGCGGACACAAATAGAAATCCTGGATATGTTTTATAACGCCTTTGGAGTCCGTTTAACCAAAGGACAACTTAACGGTGTTCTTAGCAGAAACCAGATTGTCAGCGGATTACTTGTAAAATTCAGCGATGAGCAAGTTGAGTTTATCAGGTCTAATATCGCGGGGACACCTTTAGTAAAAATAACCAACATGTTCAATGCACGGTTTGAAACAGCCCGTACCGCTAAAGAAATAAAAGCCGCGATAGATAATCGCCACTTAAAAAACGGGATACCTAAAAAGGGCCGGCCGTCCCCTAATAAGGGGAAGAAGTTCCCAAGAGGCCCCAACTGGGATTATGCCTACGGCTTTAAACCGGGTCAAGCGGCGCATAACAAAAGGGAGCTGGGCTCTGAGTCAAAGAGAGGGGACGGTTATGTAATTGTAAAGATGAGCGATGATATTTTTAGTCGCGGATGGAAGTATAAGCATGTTGTGTTATGGGAAGCTGCGAACGGGCCCGTGCCAGAAGGCTGCCGCGTTATCTTTGCCGACGGCAATAAGCATAACTTTAACATTGACAACCTGATATTAGTAACGAAGGCAGAGTGTGGGGTAATGAATCTTCATGGTTTTCGCAGCTCGTCCCCTGACCTCACCAAGGCCGGGCTATCCGTAGCCCGGCTGAGCATCAAAATCAAAGAGCGCGTTAAAGCGGCGCAGAGTGCCCGACAGAGCGCCAAAACGGAGGCATGACCGAATGAGATACAATGTGGAAATCATTATGGACCCGGACGAGGGATATACTTTCGGGCGCTCTATAGATGTTTA
>JAISVU010000323.1 GCA_031271375.1 Clostridiales bacterium
ACCTTCCGGCCTCACCCAAAACGTCAAGGATTTGCTGGCTTCCCGTGAGATTGAGAATATTATGGAAAACAGCGACTTCATCTATATGCTTAATCAGGCTGCGGGAGACCGTCAGATTCTCGCCAAGCAGCTTGGCATATCGCCCCACCAGCTTTCATATGTCACCCACGCCAACGCCGGCGAGGGGCTTCTTTTTTACGGGAACGTCATCATCCCGTTCGCAGACCGTTTCCCGAAGGACAACGGCGGGGAAATATATTCGCTGTTGACGACGCGGCCTGCCGAGATGAAGGAGGCAGACGGAAAATGAGCGAATTATGCCCCATCACGTTGAAACAGGCGCAGGATTTCATAAAAAAACATCACCGCCACAACGACCCGCCGTATGGGCATAAGCTCTCTATCGGGCTTGCCGAGGACGGGAGGCTTATAGGCGTCGTTGTTTTAGCCCGTCCAATATCGAGGCATCTTTCTGACGGATATACCGCCGAAGTGACCCGATGCTGTGTTCTTGAAGGAAAGAGAAACGCCAACAGCAAACTTTACGGGGCGGCAGTCCGGGCGGCAAGAGCAATGGGATACAGGCGCGTTATATCCTACACTTTGCCGTCAGAGAGCGGGGCGAGCCTTAAAGCCGTGGGCTTTCATGTGGACGGCATTACAAATAGTAATAAGAATGGCTGGGATTCTCCGGGGAGGCCGCGCAAAAAGCCTGTCCGCTACCCAACAGGCCGGAAGGTGCGCTGGGCAATTAGCTGGGCTGACCTTCCTGATAGGGAGGCGGGCGGGAAATGAGAGCTTTCACAAGGCAGGATTTAAGCGTAATGCAGGCGTGGTCGCTCGCCCGGAAAATCCAAGTGTCACAAGCGAAGATTCTGGAATGGTATTTATATTATGATGGCAAGGTAACTGTGAGCTTTAGCGGGGGACTGGACAGCACCGTGCTTCTGGA
The DNA here is from genome assembly GCA_031271375.1 of Clostridiales bacterium. Classification (GTDB taxonomy): domain Bacteria; phylum Bacillota; class Clostridia; order Lachnospirales; family WRAX01; genus JAISVU01. Next base: position 953 of record JAISVU010000323.1, read on the forward strand.
CTTGGCGCGGCGCGTTTATCCTGATATTGGAGCGGCTTTCGTGCAGACCGGTATGGAATTTATCGAGATTCAGGACTTTGTGGCTTCCGTGCCGAACGTCAGATGGCTGTACCCGGAGCTTCCTTTTAACCGGGTTATCAGGGAACACGGGTTCCCCGTAATTTCAAAGGAAGTGGCAAGGCGCATTGAGTACGCGCGGCGCGGCAGCGGATGGGCAATCCAGAACCTGCGGGGGCTGATGAAAGACGGAACCCCGTCGAAATACAACGAGAGGTATAAAAAGTGGGCGCATTTAGTGGACGCACCTTTTTTAATCTCGGAAAAATGCTGTGAAATATCCAAAAAGCGGCCGCTTCACCGTTATATGAAAGAAACGGGATGTATGCCGATAATCGGAACTATGGCGGCCGAAAGCGCACGGCGTCAAAGCGCGTATCTTGCGACAGGCTGTAATGCCATGCGTAAAAGGGAGCCGTCATCAAAGCCTCTGTCTTTTTGGAATAAGGAAAATATCCTTGATTACATCAGGCTTACGGGGATTCCCTACGCGAGCATATACGGCGATATAGTGACAGACCCCAAGACAGGCAAGCTAAAAACTACGGGGGCGCACAGGACTGGTTGTTGCTATTGTATGTTCGGGGCGCACCTTGAAAAAGGCGTCAATCGGTTCCAGCGGATGGCGCAGACCCATCCGAAGGAATACGATTACTGCATTAACAAATTAGGATGCGGCGCGGTATTGGATTATATCGGCGTTCCGTACTAGGAGGCAATGGCATGGGCCGACGAGGATTAAAGGCGCGTATCACTTGCGCTCTTAAAATATGGTATACTGTTCCTGACAGCAATCCATATAACATCGTAAAACCATAAAGGAGCGGCGTTCATGTATGAGCTTCAAGGGAAATATAACAAAGCCGTAATGTATACCGACACGGCTGACAACGAAACTGTAGGGCAGATAATTACCATGCTCAGCCAGCCCTTTGCCGCGGAAAGCAAAATTTGCATGATGCCGGACGTACACGCCGGGAGCGGCGCGACTGTGGGTACGGTTATGACCGTCAAAGGTAAAACCGCGCCTGTTTTAGTTGGGTCTGACATTGGCTGCGGAATGGAAACCGCTGTGTTGGCCGAGAAGGACATTGATTTGAAAGCGTTGGACGGCGCGGTGAGAAACCTGATTCCGGCAGGGCGGAGAAGCCGCGAAAGCCATCACCCATTCGCGGAACGCGTTAAGTTTAACGAGCTTCGCTGTCTTAAAAATATCAGCGTCAGATGGGCTTCGCGCAGCATGGGGACGCTGGGCGGCGGCAACCACTTCATAGAGCTGGACAGAGGGCGGGACGGTAAAATATACCTCGTCGCACATACCGGAAGCCGGTTTTTTGGAAAGCAAGTCGCGGAGTATTACGTTAAGCGCGCGAAAGCGTATTATAAGGAACATCAGCCTGAGCTAATCCGGCAGGGGCTTCATAAAATCGACATCAACTTGGCGTATGTTGAGGGCGCATTGTTCGGCGACTATATAAACGATATGAAGCTGGCGCAGAAATTCGCGGAACTTAACCGGCAGGCCATAATCGGGGATATTGTTGACGCGCTGGGGCTTACCGTGACGGAACAATTCTCAACCGTCCACAACTACATCGACACGGAGCGGATGATTCTGCGCAAAGGCGCAATCTCAGCGCAGTCGGGCGAACGGATGCTAATCCCAATGAACATGCGTGACGGCAGCTTGCTTTGCGCAGGCAAGGGCAACCCGGACTGGCTTTTCAGCGCGCCCCACGGCGCGGGACGCCTTATGAACCGAAGCACGGCGAAAGAGCGGCTATCAATGGACGATTACAGGGAGGCTATGAAATGTGTGTACTCTACATCTGTAGACCAAAGCACGATTGACGAATCTCCCTTCGTATATAAGCCTATGGAGGAAATCATGGCGAACATCGGCGATACGGCGGATGTGTTGGACATACTCAAACCTCTGTATAATTTCAAGGCCGGTTCAATGGGAGGGCAAAACGACGATTAGGGCAACATATAAAGTCAATAGGAGAGTGAAAACGATCTTTACTTTGAAAGCCATTTCGGTCATTAACTCATTAAACCGCTTTTATATCATGGTGAGGGCATGAGCCGACGAGGATTAAAGGCTCGCGGCAAGGTCACTCAAAAGATGTCGAAGGACGGCCTTTTTGAAACCAACGCCGCGACAGGCGAAAACAAACGTCTCAGCAAACGCGAAGCAGGTTTAGATTTAGGCGCAAATAAAGTAAAAGGCGGCTCTCAGGCCAGCAGTCAGACCTATTCCCAAGTTGGGACAAGGTATGGCGACATACCCGGAAACCGCAAGAAGAACCTACGCGGAAGAGGAAGGCCGGACGAGAAAGATGTTGACAATAAACCCATAAAACCGCCGCTAACGCCGGAACATGAACCGGCGATTAACGCTTATGACGCCCCGGAGCAGTTTGCCGGGGCGTTTGATGTTTCACATAATTTCTCCGACACAGAAGATATTAAGCCATCAATAACAACGCCGACACGGAGCGGAAGCGGTAAACTAAAGGCCCGTCATGGGAATGTCGCTCTCAAACAGGAGGCTGGCGCACCGCTTCTACAACACGAACCTCTTGTGCTCGATTCCTCATTAAGGTATGGCGCGGACGGCGATACCTATTCCCAAGTTGGGACAAAACCGGAGGACGCGAACCGGGCAAGTGAGCCGGCCTTGTTACGGCATGAACCTATTGAGCGCCCTCAATCCGGCAGAACGCCTGCTCTGCCGCTTGATACCGCTAAGAAACCGGGCGGCGGCAAATTTAGGGCGGAACGGAATACAGCGTTAAGACACGGCGAACCTGC
>JAISVU010000395.1 GCA_031271375.1 Clostridiales bacterium
CTTCCTTGATATTCAATACCGCCGCGATATGTGGGCGGAAAGCCCTGACGCTCTCTAATTGAAAGCTGGAGACCTCCAGCGTGACCCAGGCGTCCCGGGGGATTTTCGCGGCCTTTTCACAGAACGCCGCGCCGATGTTGCCCAGCGTCTCCGAGCCCGGCGCGTGGATTTTCATAATATCCCCGGCGATAGTGGAAGCCGAGGTCTTGCCGTTTGTTCCGGTGAACGCGATAATCGGGGCGTCGCACACCATCGAGCCCAGCTCCAGCTCCCCGATAACCGGTATCCCCATGTCCCGCGCCTTTTCAATAAACGGCGTGTCTATCGGGATGCCGGGGCTTATGACTATATAATTAAACCTGTTTATTATGTCGTCCGGGTTGCCGCCCAGATACAGCTCCGCGCCTAAGCCCTTCACCTCGTCGACAAAGGCCCGCTGAAGCGGGTCCATTTGCTCATAGGGCTTAACGTCCGCGACGCAGATATCCGCTCCCCCGCTGAGGAGCAGCCTTGCCGCCGCCATTCCCGATCTCATTAAACCGCAAACCATTACCCTTGCCCCGGTAAAATCCGGTTTATCCACGGAAAGCCCCCCGCGCCGCGATATACCCGATAAGGCAGCACACGGCGGTGGCGACATAAAACAGCGTCACAACCTGGGTTTCCCGCCATCCCGACACCTCAAAATGATGATGCAGCGGGGCCATTTTGAACAGGCGGCGGCCCTCGCCGTATTTGCGCTTGGTGTATTTAAACCATCCCACTTGCAGCATTACCGATATATTTTCAACAATATATACCAGGCCGACTATAGCGAGAACCAGCGGCATTTTAAGGATAATCGACGTCGCGGCGACAAACCCGCCCAGAGCGAATGAGCCGGTATCCCCCATTATAATCTTCGCCGGGTGGGAATTAAAGAGCAGGAAGCCCAATAACGCGCCTACCGCCGCCCCTGCGGCGGGTACAAGCCCGCTCCCCATGGCCAGCGATACAAACAGGAAAAACGCCGCTACCAGCACCGTAACGCCGGAGGCGAGGCCGTCCGCCCCGTCCGTTATGTTCACGGCGTTGACTATCCCCACCATCACCAGCAGATAGAACGGGACGTAGAGCAAGCCCATATCCCAGTAGATATTCAAGAAAGGTATATATACTTCGCTGCCTACCTGGGAGAAGTAGAGATAGAGCCAGAACCCGGCGCACACTACCAGCTGGAATATGACCTTCATACCCGCCCTAAGGCCCAGCGAGCGCTTCTTTACCACCTTTATATAGTCGTCAATAAACCCGATAGCCGCCGACGAGACCGTTACCGCGAGGACGGCCAGCGCGTCCGGGTTGTCTTTAAGGAAGAACAGGCACGCCGCGCCGAAGCTGACGACGATCGCAAGGCCGCCCATTGTAGGGACGCCTTGCTTGGCCAGATGGGTTTTAGGCCCGTCGTCACGGACGTTCTGCCCGAATTTTAACCTGCGGAGCAGCGGAATCGCCCCAGGCAGCAGCGCAACGCACACCGCGAAGGACAGCAGAACCGCGTAAACGGCGGAGGTGAAGTCGTACAAGGTTAAAGCACCCCTTCATAGGGGCGGCTGGCAGCCGCCCGTTTCATTACGGATTTCAATGGATAATCTCTTTAACAATATCCTCAAACGCCATCGCCCTCGAAGCCTTCACTAAAACAGTATCGCCCTTTTTAAGCAGCCCGCTCAAATAGGCGGCCGCAATCTTCTTATCAGGGAAATATGACGCGACGCTTTTACTGCGCCCGCTTTCAATCTCTTTATGCGCGCCTGTAAAGGTGTCCCGGCTCCGCTCGCCCACGCATATAATAATGTTTATCCCAAGCCTTGCGGCCTCGCAGCCCGCTTCTTCATGGAACAGAGCCGACTGCGGCCCCAGCTCCATCATATCGCCCAAGACGCATATCTTCCTGCCATCAGCCCCGGTCAGTACCTCCAGCGCGGCTTTGACGGAATCCGGGCTCGCGTTGTACACATCGTCGATAATGACCGCGCCGTTTAAGGCTTCTTTTATATTCAGCCTGTTCACTGTCGGTTTAAAATCCAATAATCCGTCCCTTATCTCCTCGGGACTAAGCCCGAACGAAAGCCCCACGGCCGACGCCGCCAGCGCGTTTATGACCGTGTGCGTCCCCGGCATATTCACTGCGGCGTCTATCTTAAAATCCTTGCCGCATAATGTAAAACTCACACCTGTAAGGCCCAGTTTTTTTATATTTTCCGCCGTCACATCGCAATCCGGCGTCAATCCGAAATGCGTCGTCTTTAATCCCGCCGTATCCGCGGCGCGTAATAGTTCGTCCCCGCCGTTGAGGAACACCGCGCCGCCCGGCCCCATCCCCGCGAACACCTCGCATTTGGCCCGGAGAATAGCCTCGCGGCTCCCCAACGTCTCCATATGCGAAACGCCGATGTTCGTGATAACCGCCGCGTCTGGCCTCGCGGCCATTGACAGCGCGCGTATCTCACCCTCCGCGCTCATCCCCATCTCCAGCACCGCGATGTCGGTATCGTCCTCAATCCCGAATACGGTAAGCGGCAGGCCAATATCGTTATTCAGGTTGCCCTGGGTTTTAAGCACCCGGAACCTTCTCGACAGTACCGACGCGATAAGGTCTTTCGCCGTAGTCTTGCCCACGCTCCCCGTGACGGCAATGGTTTTTATCTCAAATAAGGATATATAATACGCCGCCAGGTCAAGCAGCGCCTTGCGCGTGTCATTCACGGTTATCACCGGTTTATCTGCCGCTGTATATTTATGGGCGAGGACACAGGCCGCGCCTTTATTGAAAGCCTGGTCAATAAAGCTATGCCCGTCGAAGTTCGGCCCCTCGACAGCCACGAACAGCTCCCCCGCGTTAAGGCTCCGCGTGTCCGTGGACACGCCGTTTATAGACAGACCGTTATAATCCCCGTTGTTCAGGCGACCGCCGACGGCCCAGGCTATTTCGTCCAAGTTTAAAGCTCTCATAACCAGTCCAGCGCCTCCAACGCGACAGCCCTGTCGTCGAAGGCCTCCCTGCGGCGGCCTTCGAATTCCTGATACAGCTCGTGGCCCTTCCCCGCGATTATGACGGCGTCGCCGGGCCGGGCCTTATACAGGGCCATATATATCGCCTTCTTCCGGTCGGGTTCCGCATATCTTTCCGTTATCCCGGTTTTATCCACTCCGGGCAGAATCTGATTGATTATATCGTCCGGGTTCTCGTTCCTGGGGTTATCCGAGGTTATTACGCAGATATCCGAAAGCCGCCCCGCTATGCCGCCCATTATGGGCCGCTTCGCGGCGTCCCTGTCCCCGCCGCAGCCGAAGACCGTTATAACCCGGCCCTCCGGCGTTATTTCCCTCACTGCCGTTATGATGTTCTCAAGGCTTTCCGGGTTATGGGCGTAGTCAATTATTACGCTGAACCCCTTTGAGTTCTCAACGCGCTCGAAGCGCCCGCGCACGCCGTTGAAGCCTTTAAGCCCCTCAATTATAGCCTCGCCGGGTATCCCCAGCTCTCCCGCCGCCGCAATCGCCGCCAGCGCGTTATAAACGGAGAAGCGCCCCGGTACGTTAAGCCGGATGTCCAATGCCCGGCCCTTCATATTCACGGAGAACCGGGAGCCATTGGGCATAAGCTCAATATCCCGGGCGAAGTACCCCGGCATCTCCCCTATACCGTAGTATATAACAGGGGCGGAGCAGCCGTTCAGCACGACATCCTTATATGCGTCGTCAAAATTTACAACCGCCGCGCCGGACTGTTTAAACAAAAGGCCCTTCGCCCCAGCGTAGTTATCTATAGTTTTATGGTAATCCAGATGGTCATGCTGGAGGTTCGTAAATATCCCGGCGCTGAAGCTAAGGCCGTCTGTGCGGCCTTGATCCAGCCCGTGGGACGTGGCCTCCATCACGCAGTATTCCGCCCCTTCACCGGCCATACGCCCCAGTATCTCATATAACTCCAGTATATCGGGCGTGGATGATGTCTGATACTCCACGTCTATCGGCTTATCCCCGATAAAGGCCCCCGTCGTCCCGATAATCCCGGTCTTATGGCCCGCGCGCTCTAAAATAGACTTTAAATAATATGTAACGCTGGTCTTACCCTTGGTTCCGGTAACGCCGACGAGCTTTAGTTTTGCTTCTGGATGCTCGTGGAAATTAGAGGCTATGACGGCCAAAGCCGCTCTGGTGTCCTTCGTAAGTAAATATACGACGTTCTCCGGCGCGTTCTCCGGCAGATATTCGCACAGCGCCGCAGCGGCCCCTTTTGCCGCCGCCTCGCGTATATACTCATGCCCATCTGATGTCAGGCCTCTTACGCATATAAACAAACAACCGGGGACAACCTTCCGCGAGTCGGCTGCGACGCCCGTAATCACTTGACCATATTGATTATACGGCCGCCCTGTCCCCGCCGGGTTTATATCAATGCCGTTCAAAAGTTCAGCGAGCTTCATTCCCTCAATCACCAACTCCCATTATATTTTCCCCGAAAGCTATTGTCAAGGTTATTGAATGTCTGTATACAGAATAACCTTCGTCCCCTGGTTTACTTCCTCCCCTGCGGGAGGGAACTGCTCGACGACGGTGTTCCCCGAGCCCACGGTCTCCGCTTCCAGGTTAAGGGTTTTCAGCATAGGCTTGACGGTCTTAACCTCAAGGCCGGTCAGCTCCGGCACCGACACGGTGCCGACGCCCTTCATCTCCAGCTCCTTCTCGCTGTAGATGGGGTTCACGCCCAAGTAAGGCAGAATGTTCTCCAAAAGCTCCTTCATTACAGGGCCCGCGACCTGGCCGCCGTAATAAGCCCCCACCGGTTCGTCGATCAAAACCAGCGCAAGAACCTGCGGATTCTCCGCGGGCGAAAATGTGAGGAACGACGAGATATACCGCCCCATTCTGCGGGGCAGCTTTTCGCTGGTGGCGGTCTTCCCGCCCACGCGGTATCCCGGTATGTATGTGCGGTTTCCCGTTCCGGCTTCCACTACGCTTTCCAAGATACTCCTCATAGTTGCCGACGTCTCCTCGGATATGACGGAAGCGCCCCTCTCATACGTAAACTCCTCTATAACAAGGCCCTCGCCGTCGATGATCCGCGTCCCCACATGGGGCGTTATCAAATATCCGCCGTTGATACTGGCCGACACCGCCCTTAACAGCTGCAGCGGGGTTATTTGAAAGCTCTGCCCGAAGCTCATCGTCGCCAGCTCCACCGGGCCTACCTTCTCCAGCTTGTGCATTATCCCAACGGCTTCGCCGGGGAGGTCTACCCCGGTCTTCTCGTCGAAGCCGAATTTGTCCATATACTCGTAAAAGGTTTCCGCCCCCAGGCGGGCCGCCGTTTCCATAAACACGGGGTTGCATGAGTTCTGCATACCTTCTACGAAGTTTTGGGAGCCGTGCGCCCTGGGCGAGCGCCAGCATTTTATATAACGCTTGCCCACCTCGACGCCGCCCTTGCAGTAAAACATACTCTCCGGCGTGATTACGCCTTCCTCAAGCCCGGCGGAGCTGGTGACGATCTTGAACGTCGAGCCCGGCTCGTATGTGTCGTTTATCCCAAAATTACGCCACATACGGTTAAGGTGATCCAGCTGTTCCTCCGACGTTAAACCCTCCCAGGCGGCGGCCAGCTCGGGGTCGTTTATCTCAAACGGCGCGTTAAGGTCAAAGCCGGGATAGTTGGCCATAGCGTATATTTCGCCGTTCTGGGGATTCATAACGATAACGAGGCCGCGCTTCGCGTCCCTCATATCCACGACCTTTTTAATCGTTTGCTCGGTGTAACGCTGAACCACCATGTCCAATGTCGTTACCAGGCTGTAGCCCTCGGTCGGCGGCACCCTTACGATCCCCCCGTTTATCAGCTCTATCCCGCTGGCGTCGGTGTGCGTCAGTATCTTGCCGCTCTCGCCTTTTAAATATTTGTCATACTTGGACTCAAGCCCGATTATGCCCTGGTTGTCCTTCCCAACAAAGCCGATTACCTGGGCCGCGAGGCTGTCATAGGGATACAGGCGTTTCACATCCTCGTCAACCACCACCCCCGGGATGTTCATCTGCCTGATTTCATCCGCCAGTTCCTTATCCACCTTGGTTTTTATACGCTCCAGCGCGACGCGGCGCTTTACCTTCGTCAATACCGCCTCATAATCCAAATCCAGCATTTCCGCCAGCGTTTTCGCCACATATTCAGGGTCCTTTCTCTGCGCCCGTATTACGCTGACGGAGCACACGCTCTCCGTCACGGCGAGGCCCACCATATTCCGGTCCAGTATAGAACCTCGGTTGGGCGTTATCAGCCTGTCCCTGGTATGCTGTTCATAGGCCTTTTCCTGTAAAAACTCCGCGTCGAAGGCCTGTATGTAAAACACCCTGAAAGCAAGGAACATCAACAGCCCTTCGAATATTATCATAAACAGCAGCAATTTTTTCTTCAGCTTGATTCCGACTTTTTGCATATAGCTCCCTTCTTTCTCTTACATTTTATTACCCAAGCCCTGCTTGTATGAAAAAATATTTAGATAAGGAAGGATTTTTTTTATTTATGTCGAATTAAATATATATGCCGTACTATTCCGATGAAATACTGGACGAGCTCCGTAACCGCAA
>JAISVU010000402.1 GCA_031271375.1 Clostridiales bacterium
GCGATGGTCTACGACCTCTCGCCGTCAGACGTGCTGACGGTGGATAAAAAGGCAATGACCGTAAGCAGCTATGCCGTATGGAAAATCACCGATCCGCTGAGGTTTATGCAGAATATCGGTTTCGAGAATGAAGCGCTGCGCCGCATAGATATGTCCGTTTACACATCGGTTAAGAACCTGATAAGCACGATGGAGCAGACCGACGTGATCAGCGCGAGGGGCCTTGAACTCAATCAAAGCATCACCGCTAACGTCCGTGACCAAATGGAGGCTTACGGCATCGAGATCGTGGATATCCAGATAAAACAGTTTGACTTGCCCCAGGATAATAAAGAGGCTGTCTACACCCGCATGATCAGCGAAAGAAGCCAGATAGCCGCCGAGTACACGGCGGAGGGCAAGGAGGAAGCGGATAAGATCCGCAATAGCGCCGACAAGGACGCCGCCCTGCTTATATCCGAGGCCAGGGCAAAGTCCGAGCAGCTCAGGGGCGAAGGCGAAAGCGCGTATATGAGCATCCTTGCCGAGGCTTACAAGACGCCGGAGCGCGCCGAGTTTTATGAGTTCGTGCGGTCGCTTGAGGCGTTGAAGGTGTCCTTAGCTGGAGATACTACGCTGATTCTTCCGATAGATTCGCCGCTGACGAAGTGGCTGATTACGGAATAGGGGAATACTTATGGCTGATAAAGAGGGATTCTACGATTCATCAAACGGAAAGGACAAAGTAGCTTATTATATCTGGCTGCCGGAGAGCGGTGATGTTAAGGGCTTTGTTCAGCTTGTCCACGGGATGATAGAGCACAGCGGGCGATACGAACACTTCGCTCGCTTTTTGAATAAGAACGGTTACGGCGCGGTTATGAACGATCATATCGGCCACGGGAAAACGGCCCCGGCCGGGGCTTTGGGCCTCATCGCCGCGGACGGCGGCGGGGTTATGGCCGAGGATGTTCACAAGCTCACGGAGATCATAAAATCAGAATACGGCAACCCGAAAATCTTCCTGCTGGGACACAGCATGGGCTCTTTCGTGGCCCGCCTGTACTGTACCCGCTACGGAGCGGAGCTCTCCGGGGCTCTCTTTTCCGGCACCAGCGGCGGCGGCTATTTAATACATACCATGTGGCTGCTGACCCGCCTTACGGCGCTGTTTAAAGGCGACGAAGCGCCTGGACATTTCATCGCGGGCCTGACCCAAAAACAGTATAACCGCGCGCATCCAGGCACGACGGGCAGGGAGTGGCTGTCCAGAGACCCGGAAGTATGGAAGGGCGACGACCCACTGTGCCGGTTTACGTTCAGTCTAGGCGCCTATAAAGCTCTGTTTAAACTTATCCTGGACGTAAACGACCCTTCGTGGTTCCGCGCTTATCCCAAAGATCTGCCCACATTCCTGTTCTCGGGCCTTGAAGACCCCGTCGGCGATTTCGGCAAGGGCGTGCTGAAGACATATAAAGACCTGGTTGACGCGGGTAACGCGAACGTCTATATTAAGCTCTACGAGGATGGGCGGCATGAAATGTTGAATGAGCTTAATAAGGACGAGGTTTATACGGAGGCGCTGGATTTTATTGAGGAATGCTTTAGCAAAGCATAGGAGATGATAAATAATGAGCTTATATATGGGGAACTTCTTGGGCCTAGAGTAACCGGTGTCCATACTATTACAGACTATCAGTTATTGCTAACATTCAACAATAACGAGAGGCGGATATTTGACGCAAAACCCCTATTGAAGTTAAAAGTATTCGAGCCGCTCCGTAACGAAGCTATTTTTAATGCTGTTAAAGTATCTTACGGCTCTATTATGTGGCCGCAGGATATAGATTATTGCCCTGATACACTATACATTGAAAGCGTTCCCGAGCAAGACTTTTTTGATATATCGGTTTCCGGCGGCTCATAACTTCATCCCCATTACCTAATGATACCCTACTCCACCCTTATAATTCGCGCCCCCAGCTGCCGCAGCTTCTCGTCAATACGGTCATAGCCGCGTTCCAGGTGGAAGATATCCGTTACCTCGGTCTGGCCGCCGGCGGCAAGCGCGGCGACGATTAGCGCGGCCCCGGCCCGCAGGTCTGTCGCCTTTACATGGCATCCCGTGAGGCGCTCCACTCCGGTGATTACCGCCGTGCGGGAGTCTATTTTTATGTCGGCGCCCATGCGCTTCATCTCGGCGGCGTGCATAAAGCGGTTCTCGAAGACGGTCTCCACCACCATTCCGCGGCCCTGGGCCGTAAGCAGCAGCGCCATCAGCTGGGCTTGCATATCCGTGGGGAAGCCTGGGTAAGGAAGGGTTTTTAAGTCTGTGGATTTTAAACGTTCTTCCGGGCTCTGTACGTGGAGCAGGCCGTTGTTCACGGTTATCTCGGCGCCCATCTCGCGCAGCTTCATAATTATGGGCTTTAAATGTTCGGCTATCGCGTTCTCCAGCACGATATTGCCGCCGGGCTTTGCGCACGCGGCAGCGATTAAGGTTCCCGCTTCAATGCGATCCGGGATGATCGTATATTCCCCGCCGCGCAGGCTTTCAACGCCGTTAATCGTGATAATGTCCGTTCCCGCGCCGCTTATATCCGCCCCGGCGGAAACGAGGAAATTCGCGAGGTCGGTTATCTCCGGTTCCTGGGCGCAGTTATGCAGGACGCTCCGCCCCTCGGCCAGCGTCGCTCCCATCATTATGTTCTCGGTAGCGCCTACCGACGGAAAGTCCAAATAGATTTCCGTGCCTTTCAAGCGCTTCGCCGTGGCTTCCACATAGCCGTGCTCCAGGTTTATCTCGGCGCCCAGCGCGGCGAAGCCCTTTAAATGCAAATCCACCGGCCGCACGCCTATCGCGCATCCGCCTGGCAGGACGGTTCGTACCTTTTTAAAACGCGCAAGGAGCGGGCCCATGATTAAAAACGAAGCCCTTATCTTGCTGATAAGCTCGTAATCCGCGTCGAATTTGCCGGCGGAGGGGGCCGTAATGCTCATAGTCTCGGTCTTCTTGTCCCACTCCGTTTTCCCGCCGAGGCTCTCAAGGATATTCTGCATCACAAAAATATCCGTGAGCGCCGGAACGTCATGGACTATACATTTTTTTCTTGCCATCAGCGCCGCCGCCATTATCGGCAGGGCGGCGTTCTTGCTGCCGCTTACCCGCGCCTTGCCGTTCAGCGGCGGGCTCTCTTCGATAATAAACTTACTCATAATGTTATTATTGCCAAAATTGACAATATCTATTTAATAATTATTAGGAAATGTGTATAATAGGAATGAGCGCAAAATAATATCGGGAGGAACTTATGGATTACGAAATGGTCGCTGAGTACAACAATGCTAAACGTCTGTGGGAAATCAACGCCTCAGGGGAAATAGATATCTTCAACTCCGGCGAGTTTAAAGACGAAGTGAGCGCGTTGATAAAGGAGAAGCCCGCAGATATCTGTATCGACTGCGGGAACCTCAAGTATATCGACAGCACCGGGCTAGGGGCTATGGTAGCCTTGCTTAAATCCGTCAGGGAATACGGCGGGCGCATGACGCTGCGAAACGTGGGGAGCAATATGCAGCGGCTTCTTCAGATAACCAGTCTGGATAAGTCGTTCCATGCGGAAGGGTAGGCGCTGATATGGCTGATAAAGAAGGCAGTATGGACACTATTGAGCTCTCGCTTCCGGCGAACGCCGCTTACGTCACCGCGGCAAGGCAAACCGCTCAGTCCATTGCGGGGCGGGCGGGATTTGACGCCGACGAGGTGGAGGAAGTCAAGTCCGCCGTATCAGAGGCATGTAACTATTGCATAAAAAAATTGGCGGCGAACGGGGCAGGAAGTTTTAAAATCGTATTCTCGCCCGGCAAGGGAAGGATTGAAATAAAAATAACCTGTCCTACCGCGGGATATGGCGACGACGGGGAGGATGATTACAGCCTTACCCTGATAAGGGGCCAAATGGAGACCTTTGTCATAACCGAAACCGACACGGGCATTGAAATGGTCATGTCTAAGCGGCATATGTATGGGTTCTTGGACTCCGGGCTGTATTGATTAATGGGCACAAAGTTCGAATTGAGCTTCTCCAGCGGTATGGGGCACGTAAAGCCTACGCTGGCGAGGTTTATGAGGTATTTGGATGATACGTTCCCCGGGGCCTGTGCAGAAGCCTTGTCGGATATAAGGCTGATCCTAAGCGAGCTGCTATTCAACGCAGTGATCCACGGAAACGGGAACGACACAAAAAAAACCGTCCGGCTGGAAGCGGAGACAGGGGGCGGTTATTTGCAATGCTTTATTACGGATCAGGGAGACGGGTTTGATTATGCCTCGGTGTTAAGCAGCTTTTCATCATGCCCGGGGGACTGCCTTGAGAGCGATCATGGCCGGGGCGTTCAGCTTGCCCGCTGCCTTTCGGACGGGTTTGAATATATGCCCCCGGGAAACAGGGTTTTTTTTAAGAAAAAGGTGACAAGGCATGGATAAACTGTTACTAGTGGATTCTGACGCGTATGAAGGCGAGCTTGTTCAAAAGTGCCTCGCGAGAGCCGGTTATGACGTGATGATGGTTACGGGTGCCGCTGGGATATCGGCCAAGATAAGGATGGTAAAACCCGATTTAATCATCATCAGAGCCGCGCTTGATAAAGAAAGCGGTTATGATGTGTGCAAGCGCCTTAAAGAATCCGGCAAAACGGAATATATCCCTGTTTTATTGCTGTGTGATAAGGATGAGGCGCTGCGTGCGGTGGAAGCCGGAGCCGACGATCATTTGTCAGTGGAAAACGAGCCGCACCAGCTGTTATCCAAAACCAACACGCTGCTGCGAATCAAGCGTTTGAGCGACCAGCTCAAGGATCAATATATGGAATTGGAAGCGAAAGACCGTCTATTGAATTCTCAGCTAAAGATGGCGATGAAGGTCCAGCGTTCCATTGTAAAGGAATATGATATAAACTACGGGGGAGCTCATATCTATTCACGGTATGTCCCTGCGCTGGAGATAGGCGGCGACTATTACGACGTTATAACCTCCGATGGTGACCGAATAACCATTCTTGTGGGCGATGTGTCGGGCCACGGTATCTCCTCGGCGCTCCTCGTGGCTATGCTCCATTCAATGGCCAGGGGACTGGCTTCAAGATATTCAGATCCGGGGAAGTTTCTCTCGCGGATGAACCAAAACTTTTTACGGACGTTCGAAAACCGGGACAGCCAGATGTATGTGAGCATGTTCTGCGCCGTTATAAACATCCGCGACATGACCATCACATACTCCAATGCCGGGCATGTCCTGCCTATACATCTGTGCAAGGACGAAAAAACAGCCGTGGAGATGTATTCGGCGGGGAAGCCGATAGGGATGATGAACGATTCTTATTACGAGAACATAACCAGGGAGTATAAAACGGGCGACATTCTGGTGTTCCACACCGACGGCCTCAGCGATAATAACTCCCTTGACATGGATTTTATTGAGTGGCTAAAGAAATACCTGCTGGATAACGAGGATCAGGAACTGGACATTATGGCCGACGCAATACTGGGGATTAACGGGCTCTCGTCCAGGGACGAAAGCGATAAATACCGGATGGACGATATGAGCCTTGTGCTGTGTAGATTGTAAAAGGGGGAGTATATCGATGGATTTAAACGATTTTAAGTGGCTGAACAAGAGTGAAATGACCGCGGATGAAGACAGGATAACCGTCTGCGCTCCGGGGATGACCGATTATTTCAACAGTCCCGTTCCCGAGAACGGCCGGCTGCAAAAACCCCAGGGCGACGCGCCGTTTTTCTACACCGAAATAACGGGGGACTTCGTCGCAAGGGTGAAGGCAAAGCCTAACTTCCTTACCACCTACGACGCCGCCAGCCTAATGATGATCCATGACGAAAACCTATGGATCAAAGCCGCATTCGAGAAGTCCGATTTCGGCACAACCGCTGTCGTCAGCGTCGTGACGAACACGGTCTCTGACGAC
>JAISVU010000425.1 GCA_031271375.1 Clostridiales bacterium
GAAGACGAGCCGGTAATAGAGCCCGAGGAAGAGCCTGAACCGGAGCTTGACATTATAGAAGACGAGCCGGTAATAGAGCCTGAGTCCGAGGAAGAGCCTGAACCGGAGCTTGGTATTGATGAAGACGAGCCGGTAATAGAGCCCGAACCCGAGGAAGAGCCTGAGCCGGAGCTTGATATTGAAGAAGACGAGCCGGTAATAGAGCTCGGATCCGAAGTAGAGCCTGAGCCGGAGCTGACCGATGAGGAAAGATCCGAGCTGTTCAAAGGGTTCGAGGATGTCTCAGAGACCGTAGAAATAGCGGATACCGAGCCGGAACCGGCGCTTGAATCGGAAGGAACGACTGTAATGCTGGACGACCCGATTGCGGATGTGGATTCCACCGCCTCTGAATCGGAAGGATCGGCGGAGACGGAGCCCATAATGATCGACATACCCGTCCCGGCCGAAAAAAAGAGTTCAAAAAAGAAGAAAAAAGCGGATAGAGTCAGCGACGGCACGTTATTGATCGATATGGACGATGAAAATGTGTCGGCTCTAATGGGCGTCCGTAAAAAGAAAAAAAAGAAACTTGTTACGGGGTCAAGGGGCATCGTCGGCATACCTACAAAGGTGTTAGTCATTATGGCTGCCGTCCTGATGCTGATGGTTATCGGGGGGAGCGTATGGCTTTTTTTGCGCCTAAGCGGCTGGGCCGAGGATAGGCAGCGCGCTATTAACGCAGACCGTATCATGCTGGATAATACGGAAACGAAGTCCAACTCATTAAACATTATCTATTGCGACGCGCTTCTGCCGCTGGGGGATGATTCGCTCCATATAACAAAAACCTCGTTTGACGGTCAGTCGTCGATGTTCTATCTCGCCGAGAGGCCGGATTTTACACGATACGGCTTCGAGATAGTAGATAACTTCGGTTCTCGTCATAGTCTGGATCCCGCCTTTATATATGAAGACGGCACCGTGGATTTTTCGGATAAAACCCTGCGTTTTGAACCGCTGACGGCGGGCGCCGCGAGCTTTACCATGTATGTGACCGATATGGATTCCGGCGCGGTTTATGAACATGAATTCGGCTTTGAAACCCCGCACGGCTTGATCTTCGAAAAACGCTATGACCATGTGTCTACGATAAGGGACGCCGAAGACCGCGTGGTCGGTATCATCAACGGAATGAGGTTCGCTTCTACCGGCACAGCGCTGTACTTTACGCTGGAGGAGCAGGAAATGAATCCCCATTACATGCCCGAAGCCGGAGGGTCTTCCGTGAGCCTGACAGACAGCGGAGTGAGTATCGGCCCTCTGCGGCAGGAAGACGTAAATTACGGGGCGGTCGGGGGCGGTACGATGTACAGGATGGACTTCCGGCCAATAAACTATCTTACCGGCAGCGTGAGATTTACATTTTCTCGGCTGATGCTGAATCTGCCCCTTGGTGTGACGGCTGACGCAAGGCCTCTGCTGAGGAACCTAAACCCCGAGCTTTACGCCGTTTACGAAGCCGGCGAATACGCCGTGGTACTGGAGCGGGTTTTGACATATACAGACGGTTCTTATCAGCTGGTCTTCCACGCGGAGGATACCACTGCCGTTGTCGAAGGCCCGGGGGACCGTAGCAACCGTAGGGAGGTTTTGCTGGACTGCGAGGCCGTCATAACCCTTCATTCAGGAGAACAGGTGAGTCTGCCCGGCGTTGACGGACAATCTAAAGCCGAGGGTTCGAACGTGTTCTTTAAGGTTCAGGACAGCCCTTACGCGCAGGAGATAGCCGCGGGGCAGATACGCTCCTTCGAGATAAATATTAAGTCCGTGCTGGTTAGGGTACCCGACATAGCATATGAAGTGGACTTGGACAGTGCCTTTGTAACGGGTCAGGCATTCCCTGACACGCTGCGCGCCCAGCTCATTGCCACCAACACCGAAAAAGAGGACTACAGCGTATCCGTAGTGGCCTATGAAGAGATGGGCGATAATCACAGAGCCGTCGTAAGGGAGCTGTGGAAGGACGAAAGCGGGGAGTATCGCGTCACAACCCGCGAGGTTGCGGGGTTTATCGATCCTTATGGGCTTATACTCAATACGGATAATATCATCAGCGAGATCGTCGGGTTGAAATAACGGGGGTAATCATGGAGTTCGTCTTCGTCACAAGAAACGCGGGTAAAATGTGGGAGATACGAGAAATACTGAAGGGTTCGGGCATTTCCGCCCTGTCTATGGACGAGGCCGGGATTAACGCGGACATCGTGGAAGACGGCGTAACCTTTGAGGATAACGCCGTAAAAAAGGCAATGCAGATAACGGGGCTTTGCAAAAACCCCGTTATCGCGGACGATTCCGGCCTTGAGATTGATTTCCTTGATAAAGGCCCCGGCGTTTATTCCGCCCGGTTTCTGGGCGAGCAAACGCCATATGAGGAGAAGATCAGGCATATTCTTGACGTTATGAAAGCCGTCCCCGCAGCAAAGCGGGGCGCCCGCTTTGTTTGCGTTATAGCCGCGGCCTTCCCTGACGGGCGAATAATCACCAAGCGCGGTGCAGTCTCGGGCATAATTGCCCAAAAGCCCGCCGGACGCAACGGCTTCGGTTACGACCCCATCTTTTTTGTGCCGGAGTACGGCATGACCACCGCGGAAATGGATCCCGGCCTCAAGAATTCAATAAGCCACAGGGGTATTGCGCTTCGCGGGCTTATTCCATTCTTAAAGGGTTAAAACTGGAAAATAATGAGAATAATTAGAAGGAGGTGAAGGAAGGGAGCGTTTAGATGGAAGGCTTTTCAGGCATTTTGTTAGGCACACAGCTGGTGCTGGGCATCGTTATGTGCGCCTTTTTATATTCCAGCTATAAATCCGTAAATACCCATGCCAGGCGCAGGATTGCCGGGGCAGATAAAGACGGAGAGCTGGAAAAGCTGAGGCGGCTGCGTAAAATCCGCCTAGCCGAACCGCTGACCGAGGTTACGCGTCCCGGCAAGCTGGAGGATATTATAGGCCAGGACAGCGGCGTTAAGGCTCTGCGGGCCGCCCTATGCGGGCCGAACCCGCGCAACGTCATTATCTACGGCCCTCCCGGCGTCGGCAAGACGGCGGCGGCCCGCATCATCCTGGAACACACTAAGAAGGATAGCCAGTCGGCGTTTAAGCCGGGCGCGCCCTTTGTTGAGCTGGACGGAACCGCTCTTCAGTTTGACGAGCGCGGCGCCGCCGACCCGCTGATAGGCTCTGTCCATGACCCTATCTATCAAGGCGCGGGCTTCCTGGGCCAGTCCGGCATCCCCCAGCCCAAGCCCGGCGCGGCGACAAAGGCCCACGGCGGGATATTATTCATCGACGAGATAGGCGAACTGCACAACTCCCAGATGAATAAACTGTTAAAGGTGCTGGAAGACCGGCGGGTGTTCCTGTCCAGTTCTTATTACTCACCTGC
>JAISVU010000397.1 GCA_031271375.1 Clostridiales bacterium
TCGCCCACGTCTTCCATCTGATCCATAGCCATTTTCATAACCTTCATCGAAAACTCAGTCCCGATTTTCATGCTGGACATTGCAGTGGATAACCTGGCGATTCCCAGTTCCATACAGATCACCTCTTTATAACCAGTATATCGGCGGCGGCGCTTTTTTGTTTAGCTGTTTATTGTTTAGGCAGAACCAAATGCTTTGGCAGCCCTGTTTTTTCGTCTGTTTCAATATGAATCTCGCCCTTTATAAGCGGCTTGGCATACTTGACGAACGCGTCGCGGAATTCTTTGGAAGACAGATCCAAATCCGGCCATTTATCCGTGAGCCTGTGTTCCACATTGGCGATCAGCGCGGCTTTGCAGGTTTTCGGTTCGCCCTTTTTGCCCGGTTCACGGTCAAGGATAACCATCTTGCCCGACTCGCCCGCCGCGGCGGCTTCAACCGCGTGCCATCCCGCAAGATACGCGTCGTCAACATCCCTTCCCGAGGCTATATGCGCTGCGCTGCGCTGGATATAGGAAAACTCTATCGCGCTTACGTTCTTTAAATCTAAATCCTTTTTTAATTGCTGTTCTACCCTTAACTTCAAGTAGTTTGCCACCCCGGACAGTTTCGTATGCCCGTGATCGTCTATGTTTTTATCGCCTTTGGCGTGAAGGTTGCACACCTCTATTTCGTTCACGTCTTTGATGCCTTCGGAGGCGGCGATAACCACCGTGTTCTTCTTAGAAAGCACATTTTTGATATCGGCAAAGAATTTATCCTCATTAAAATGCTTTTCAGGGTAAAGGAATATGTCAGGCCCGGGGTTATCATCATCTTCGGCAAGCAACGCGGCGGCGGTGAGCCATCCGGCGTTCCGCCCCATGATTTCAATTATAAAGACGGATTTCCTTTCAAACGAATATGCGTCCCGTATAAGTTCCCTTACCGTAGTCGCGACATATTTAGCAGCGCTTCCAAAACCCGGGGCGTGATCGGTGACGGCGAGATCGTTGTCAATGGTTTTAGGCACACCGATGACAGTTAATTCACCGCCTGTTTTCACGGCGTAGTTATACATGCTGTTTGTTGTGTCGGCCGTGTCGTTCCCGCCTATAAGGATCAGTGTGTCAATTTTGTTTTTTTCAAGGTTGGCGAATATCTTTTTATACTCGGCCTCCGCTTCCTCAACATTTTTCATCTTGTGGCGGGTTGAACCCAGGTAAGCGGCCGGCGTCTGTTTAAGAATCTTTATCTCGTCGGCGGTGAGACCTTTATCTGCTGCGCGGTCATAAAGGAGCGTAAGTTTTCCGTGAATAAGCCCGTCGATACCGTTTAACATCCCAAAAACCTTCTCCGCGCCTTTAGCCTTCGCGGCCTCTATAACCCCGGCTAGACTGGCATTGATGACGGCGGTAGGCCCGCCCGACTGCCCTACGACAATATTCTTCATACCATTGATCATCCTCCTTTGGATATTTCTTACATTCAGTATATCATATTTCATTTTCATTTTCAATATTTTTATGCTATACTGGTTTATATCGATGTGCAACAATCATTACGCATTCAGAGGTGGTTTTAGTGGAACCTGGCAGTACGCAGGTCATACTGATTATTATTCTTTTGGCAATGTCCGCATTCCTTTCGGCGGCGGAGACGGCCCTCACGTCCCTGCCCAAGCTCAAGCTGCGGCTATTGACGGATGAGGGCGTAAAAGGCTCGAAGACCCTGGAAAAAATCATAAACGGGCGCTATACGCTGAGTGCGATCCTGATTGGAAATAACTTTGTCAACATACTGTTAACCACGATAGCCACTACAATGGTCAACCGGATTACCGGCGGTTCCGGCCTGTGGCTGATAGTATCAACGCTGTCGGTGACAATACTTATCCTGGCGCTGGGCGAGATAACACCCAAATCATTAGGCCAGAGATACGCGGAACAGGTGAGCCTATTCGTCGCGGGGCCGATTCATGTCCTTTCAATCGTCCTTACGCCGGTGTCGATTTTCCTGGGGAAGATATCGCGTCTTATAATAGATAGGATGGACGACGGGAAAGAGGCGCCTCCATCGATAACCGAGTCTGAATTGAAGTCTATGGTTGACGTTGGGCAGGAAGAGGGCGTCTTCGACGAAAGGGAGCAGGAGCTTATCCATAACGTCCTATCCTTCGACCTCTCCGACGCCGAGCGGATTATGACCCCGAGGACAGACCTTGTGGCGCTGCCGGTTGACGCCTCATACGACGAGTTCCTGCGCGTGTTCCGCGACGAGCGGTTTTCACGCGTGCCTGTATATAAAAATGATATCGATCATATTGTGGGTATACTCCACATCAAGGACTTTTTCTTTGCCGGGGCGGATTTCAACGCCGCCGACGTTATGCGGGAACCCTTCTTTTCATATGAATCAAAGGACGCGATGGCGCTGTTTACCGAAATGCGCGGCCTGAATATCAGCCTGGCCGTTATACTGGACGAGTACGGCGGGACGGCGGGCATTGTTACGCTGGAGGATTTGCTTGAATTGCTTGTGGGCGACATTTACGACGAGCATGACGAGGAAGAACAGGAGATAGAGCCGCTGGGCGGCAATGCCTTTTTAGTCGACGGAGGTGCGAAGCTGTCGGACTTAAACGAGGCGATCGGCAGCGATTTCGCGTCCGAGGACTACGAAACCGTGGGCGGCTATGTGATGGGCGTTCTGGGGCGGGTGCCGGAGGAAGGGGACGCGGTGTCTGCGGAGGCTATCGATTTTGTTGTGGAAAAGGCGGCGAAGAACCGGGTGGAGCGGCTTAGGGTGACGGTAACGGACGCTAAGTCAAAAGAAGAGCCGAAAACCTAGAAAGCTAGATAATGATTACGCAGCTCCCATCCGGCGCTGTATCATATAACCACTCCGCATCGGCGACGGAGAGCCGGACGCATCCGTTGGAGTTACGTTCGCCTAAAGTTTCGTCCAGAACGGCGCCGTCCCGGCTCATGGGCAAGGAATGGAAGAGATAAGGTCCGTCAAATCGCACCCAATACTTCCCGCCTGAACCCAGGCGTTCGGAGTAAAACCAGAGGCCGCGGTCTTCCAGCTCGAACTGCCCCGTTACCGTCGGAGACTCGTTCTTTCCAGTTGAACAGGGCATTGCTCTGGAGAGCCGCCATTTATATTTGGAGCCTTTATATACATAAACCTTTTGCCTGTCGATATCAACTACCGCGAGATACGCCGTCTTGCTTGCGTAGCCCATCGCGTTGGCATAAGCCTCCAGCTCGGCTGGGTTCATAGTATCTTGGCGGGCCGGGGTATCGGGAGGGATTGATATGTCGTCCCTTTGAAGCCACCCGCTGTTCCCGGTAATAATTTCACGCACAAAATACCACTGGGCTTGATGATCCCGGATGATTTCCACGGTTTGCCCGGGTATCAGCTTGGCGGCGACGTTAAACCCCGCTGTTTCGGCAATTTCTTTTTGGAGTGTGCAGGGGGCGGTCACGGCGGCAAAGACTTTTGTCTCCCGCATCATTCTGATCACGTCGGTACCGGGAACGGCATAATGCTCACGTTTTTTAGTGATGAACGGCATCCCGGCGGCGAACAGCATTATCATAACGGCAAAGCAGAGCGTGAACCGGGTCGTGTGTGCGTTCATAAGAATACCCTTCTTTCTATAAGGGTATTTTCTGTAGTAAAGCCTTTTTTATGCGGCATATGTAATGCGTATTGAAGATTTTTATAATAGGGGTGTTATATATGTACTCTTTGCTTCTGGTAATCATCTACATAGCCTTTATCAGCTTAGGCCTGCCGGACTCCCTGCTGGGCTCGGGATGGCCGGAGATGCGGTTGAGCCTGGGAGTTCCGCTGTCTTACGCGGGTATCGTTTCGATGATTATTGCAGGGGGCACTATCGTTTCAAGCCTGCTGTCGGACCGTCTGACACGAAAGCTGGGGGCGGGGCTTGTGACTGCGGTAAGCGTTGCGATGACCGCCGCCGCGTTGTTTGGCTTCTCTGTTTCACGCTCCTTTTGGCTGGTATGCTTGTTCGCCGTACCTTACGGGCTGGGAGCCGGAGCCGTTGACGCGGCCCTTAACAATTATGTGGCGCTGCACTACGCGTCGCGCCATATGAGCTGGCTGCATTGCTTCTGGGGTGTCGGGGCCTCAATTAGCCCTTATATTATGGGTTATGGATTAACAAGAGGCCTGGGATGGTCTTCCGGCTACCGCACGGTTTTTATTATCCAGATAATCCTGAGCGTTGTATTATTCGCAAGCCTGTCCCTTTGGAAGAAACGGGAAAACGGCGATTCCGGCGGACGGAATGACGCCGCTCCTATGGGCCTTTCGCGGATAATCCGCGTTAAAGGCGTAGTTTATGTCCTCGTCGCGTTCTTTTGCTACTGCGCTATGGAGACTACCGCCGGTCTGTGGGCCAGCAGTTACCTTGTCATCGCCCGGGGCATATCCTCGGAGACCGCCGCGAGATATGCCTCGCTCTTTTACCTGGGCATTACATGCGGGCGCTTTATCAGCGGCTTCGCCGCGAACAAGGCCGGCGACAAAGGGATGATACGCATTGGCATAGGCGTTATCCTTATTGGAATGACCGCCGTATTAATCCCGTTCAAGGCGGACTGGCCCAGTCTGTACGGCCTTGTTATTATAGGCCTGGGCTGCGCCCCTGTATATCCCTCTATCATCCACTCGACGCCTTCCAATTTTGGCGCGGATAAATCCCAGGCCATTATCGGGGTGCAGATGGCCAGCGCCTACCTGGGCTCGACTTTGGCGCCGCCGCTGTTCGGCTTGATAGCCAATCATATCGATATGGGGCTGTTCCCTGTCTATATGCTGGTATTCACAGCGCTGATGCTTGTGATGACGGAAAAACTAAACAGAACGTTCAAACTTGCTCCAGTTACTCCTCATATAATAAACCGTAATAATGACCGCGGCGATAAACCAGGTGATGGGGTAACCCAGCGCCACGGTAAAGATTGAGTTATTAGACTTGGTAACAAAGAAGAGGTATATCTGGCGGAGGACGACGAAGGAGCCGACCGAAGCAAAAGTCGAGAGGTTTACGTCGTTGGCGCCGCGCAGAGCTCCGGGGAGTATTTGGCAGAAGTTTAGGATAAAGTGGCCAGGCGCAAGCACGCGCATGAACTCAACGCCGTAGTTAAGCACCATCTCGTCTCCCGAGAACATACGCAACGCAAAACTCCCCGACAGCAGCACCGCCGCCGAAAGGACGGCCGAGCAGGGAATCCCTAAACACATAGCCACTTTAACGCCACTTCTGGCGCGTTTAACCTGCCCGGCCCCCAGGTTTTGCCCTACGAAGGTGGAAACGGCCATAGTCATAGCTTGTATAGGCAATGTGATAAAGGCGTCCAGCCTGGAAGTGCTGGTGTATGCCGCCACAACACCGCCGTTTAAAAGCACGTCAAGCCCGTTAATATAGCCTTGAACCACCGCGTTGGACACGCTGACGATCGTGCCTTGTATGCCGCTGGGGAGGCCCAGCCTTAGAACGCGTTTCAGAATATGTTTATGAATCCTAAGTCGTTTTAGGTTAAGCCTAATCCCCGTGGGAACCCTCGAAAGCAGCAGAACGACCAGCGCGGCGCAGATTATCTCGGAGAGTATCGTGGACCATGCGACTCCAGCGACGCCCATATGGAAAACTAGCACGAAGATCAAGTTACCCGCGATATTAATGACCGACGAAAGAATAAGGAAATAGAGCGGGCGTTTGGAATCCCCTGTGGCCGTGAGTATAGCCGCGCCCATATTATAGACGGTCAGAGCGGGCATACCGATAAAGAAGATGCGCAGGTAGGTTACGGCGTCGTTAAATATGTCTTCGGGCGTCTTGAGTAGATTCATAATAGCCGGGGCAAGGAAGAATCCGACAACGGCCAGAACCGCGCCTAGGATAATTGAGAGCAGCATTGAAGTATGGACGGTATTCCTCAGCTCCTTCGCATCCCTCGCTCCGTAATACTGCGATATGAGGACGCTGGAACCGCTGGACATGCCCATGAAGAACGAGACGATGATGTTGATAAGCGGCCCCGAAGCGCCAACCGACCCCAACGCGTCGGAGCTGACAAAGTTCCCAACGACTATGGCGTCGAAGGCGTTGTATGCCAGTTGGAGCAACAGACCGAGCAAGAGCGGCAAGGCGAACGCCGTCAGCTGTTTCCAAATCTTCCCTTGCGTCATATCTCTGCCTTCCAATACGCCCATCCTCTCAAAATTGCAGTCAGTGCATCACATTCTACTCCTCCCAACGGCTTTTTACAAGTAATTTCCCGTTATTTTTCCTCATTATAAATTTAAAATGCAAAGAAACAAAGAACCCAGACGGTAACAAAAAGGCAGAATATCCCTCTAAAGTAACCATCCGGGCTCTCGGTTCTTCTTTTATCTCGGCTCTAGTAGGCTAGCCCCGTAGCTATCTGCTGAACCCACACATTAGTACGCCCTCCGCCTGCCGAAGAGAAAAGGTGTACGTCGTATATGCTCCACAATCCCGTGGCCGGGTCTTGCTGGCGTATCCGGGTGGTATGGAACTCAGTTGAGCGGTCAAACACAACCGTGTCGATAGTCGTAGGCGTTGTCGTAAACGTGGTGCTGTCCCACGACAATGAATCGTTGGTGGTATTATCATACTGAGAGAATTTTTTAACGTCCGCCACAACGTTTCCGGATGTGGCGGCGAGCTGCACCCTCACTGAGTTTGCGTTATTATTGCTTACCGTGTAGGTCATATTGCCCACTCGCATATCAACCGTGCTACCCGGTTCCGAAAGGTTAGCTCCGGTGACGCCTTCGATTGCGGCCAGGCGCAGATTCGGCGTCGTGAAACTGCCCGTGCTGTTCGTTACATTTAAAACATATGAGTTAGGCGTATTTTCACTCACTGTTATTGAAGGAGAAAATCCTTCAGCCCCGGTAACGCCCTGCTGTCCTTGAATTCCTTGAGGGCCGGTCGGGCCTGCAATGCCCTGCGGGCCTTGCAGCCCGCGCGGGCCGACAGCGCCTTGACCGCCCTGTGGGCCTGTATCCCCCTGAGGGCCAACCGGGCCGATCATGCCTTGAGGGCCCATCACGCCCTGAATACCCGTGGGGCCTTGAACACCTTGAGAGCCTGCCGCGCCGCGAGGCCCTGTGTCGCCTTTAGCCCCCTGAGGGCCAACCGAGCCTTGTGAACCGATTGCCCCCTGCTCTCCCGTGGGGCCAATCGGGCCTTGCGGGCCAATAAGCCCCTGAGCGCCGATATCGCCCTTAGGACCGGCGGGGCCAATTATCCCCTGAGGGCCTGCTATGCCTTGCCTTCCGGCAGGCCCGGCTATACCTTGCGGGCCTACTAGTCCTTGCGGCCCTATATCGCCTTTAGGCCCCGCCGGCCCTGCCGGCCCTTGTAACCCTTGATCGCCCTGGGTTCCCGCCGGCCCTTGCGTGCCTGGAATACCCTGCAGGCCCTGTTCGCCGCGCGGCCCTGTGGGGCCTTGCGCGCCGCGTTCGCCCTGCACGCCCGCCGGGCCTTGAATGCCCGGAATACCCGGCTGACCTTGCGGCCCGTCCTTGCCCTGTAATCCCGTCGAACCTTGCGCTCCCCGCTCGCCTTGCACGCCCGAGGGGCCTTGAATACCCGGTATGCCCTGTTGTCCCTGAGGCCCGGCCGGGCCTTGCTTTCCGTCAGCGCCAGCCGGCCCCTGCTGTCCTTGTTCGCCTTGAACTCCTGCGGAACCTTGTATACCCGGCTGCCCCTGGGGGCCTTCCTTGCCCTCTGCTCCAGTGACGCCCCGCGCTCCCGGTTCGCCCTGGATTCCCGCCGACCCCGGCGCTCCGGGCAGACCCTGCGGCCCCTGCGGGCCGGGCAAACCCTGCAGCCCCCGCTCACCGCGAACGCCGGCCGGGCCTTGAATGCCTTGAACACCCTGGGCGCCTTCCTTGCCCTGAGGCCCGGTTATCCCCTGTTTTCCGTCTTCTCCCTGTATACCGGCAGGCCCCTGTATTCCTTGTATGCCCTGGCGGCCCTGTTCTCCGGCGGGGCCTTGCGGGCCTTGCTCTCCTCTGCCGCCGATAGGGCCTTGAATACCTTGCACGCCCTGCGGCCCCTGCTCGCCTTTCGGGCCCTGCAGGCCTTGACCGCCCCGGTCTCCCTGCGGGCCTTGCAAGCCTTGAATCCCTTGCGGCCCCTGCGCGCCTTGCAGACCGGTGGGGCCTTGTATGCCTTGCGGGCCTTGTACGCCCTGCGGCCCGCGCTCGCCTCTAGAGCCTGTCACGCCGGTAGACTGGGAAATAAGCGCGTAATCCGGGGAACTGCCCGGAGTGCCTGTGGGATTGTTCTTGGTTACGACATAGAGCGATCCGCCCGTAAATATCATTTGACCCTGCTGATATCCCCTGTACCCCGGATCATAGGGGAGTACGGCTATGCTTCCCGTAGAACCGGTGGCACCGGTGGGACACAGCGGATTCTGGGGGCCGATATAGCCGCCGAGCTTCAGATTACGATTGGAGCTATAAGAGGTTTGGCAGCCGCAGTCAAGAAGGTAAGACTCCGTTGAATAGGTATTTGGATTATCCATGTGATTCACCTGCATATGATTTATAATTTCATCATATGAAGAGTGCCATCGGTGTGATACAAGGCGGAATCATGTACTATTTTGACGTGACAGGCAATATTGTATCGTGTTTTCATAAAATAGAACAGACGGCGCGGATAAATAACTTCTGCGGCAAAACAGGAGGTAGAGTATGAACCCGACTGCACAAAATTTCCATCACCTTGACGGAGACAATCCCATGATGATGTTTCTGATGCTGATGATCATGTGTCCCGGTATGTTCGGCGGCATGGG
>JAISVU010000055.1 GCA_031271375.1 Clostridiales bacterium
TTTTGTGTCCTTTGTGGTTAATCCTTAAACCCATGCGCCCCGCTGCGGCGAATAAACGGTCAACCTTATCGCGCTCGGGCGGCTCGTGTGTGCGGTATATAAGAGCGGCCCCGGCCTTCTTCAATTTCCGGGCCGCCGCCTCATTACAGGCGACCATGAATTCCTCAATCATCCCTGCGGCGGGGCCTGGCCTTACGCGCACTACATCGATTGGGCGGCCTTTACCGTCCAGCGAAATCACGCATTCCGACGAGGACAGCTCTATCGCCCCGCGCTTTACGCGGTTGTACCGCAAGAGCTCCGAAACCTCTTCCATATCCCTCAGCAGCCCGCTCCCGCCTCCGGCTAAAAAGGAGTCGGCCTCTTCATATGTCACGCGTCGGCTCACGTTAATTACGGATTCCATTACATCGTATGAAGTAACCCATCCCCGCCGGTCGATATCCATAACACAGCTGACGGCAAGCCTGTCCGCGCCCGCGTTAAGAGAGCAAATGCCATTGGACAGTTTCTGCGGCAGCATGGGTATGACCCGTCCGGCCAGATAGGCGCTGGTTCCGCGAGCCAGGGCTTCCTTGTCCATTGCGCGGCCCCGGCGTACATAATGGGATACATCCGCGATGTGTACGTATAAACGCCAGCCGTCCCCTGTCTTATCCAGGAAGACCGCGTCGTCCAGATCCTTCGCGTCCGCTCCGTCTATCGTTATCGCCGCCTGATCCCGGAAATCCGTCCGGGCTTCCATTTCCCTATCAGATACCGAATCCGGCACTCTCGCGGCCTCCGCCAGCGTTTCCTTAGAAAACACATGCGGCATACCGTGGGCGATAACCACCGAGAGCACATCGGCCCCGGGTTCGTCTGTCCTCGCGGCGGCTGTTTTAGAATCATCCGGCTCGTATCGGTTTTTATTCATTGAATCTCCATTGACTTTTGGACATTTTAGTAATAGTATGATTATTGTAACATTTTAACGAAAGAAGGGCAAGCGATGGCGGAACGCGACGGGCTTGAGATAGAGCGGAAATTCATTCTAGATGACCCGCCCTTTAATTTAAACGGATTTAAACATTATGAAATCACGCAGGCATATATTTCAACCGACCCGCAAATAAGGCTGCGCGGAACGGGATCGGCATATTACCTCACGGTTAAGATGCCTTCGGGCGATGTAAGACGCGAGTTTGAAACGGAGCTTACTAAACAGCAGTTCGACGCTCTTTGGAAGAAGACCGAGCCCAGAGCCATTATTAAAACCCGTTACATTATACCCATGCAAGACGGCCTTAACGCCGAATACGATGTATATTCCGGTTTTCTTGAGGGGTTGAGAACCGTAGAGGTTGAGTTTGAAAGCATTGAAGACAGGGACGCGTTTATGCCTCCGGAATGGTTCGGCAGGGATGTCACGTCGGATTACCGTTACAGCAATGCCGAGCTGGCCCGGACAGGGGTAATACCTAAATAAAAATGAGTCATTGAAAAGGAGATAATCCCTTATGAAAGCAATTAAAATATACTTAGATAATTGTTGCCACAATCGTCCCTTTGACAGCCAAACGAATATGAAAATACGTTTCGAAACCGAGGCGAAGCTCTATATTCAAAACTGCATTCTGGAGGGTGAATATAATCTATGCTGGTCATTTGTCCTCGACTACGAAAATGGGAATAATCCCTTTGAAGATAAACGGAATATAATCTCTTCTTGGAAAAAGATTGCGAAAGATTTCTGCTATCCGAATGAAGCTATACGGTCGCGAGGCAAAGAATTAATGAATCTTGGAATAAAGGAACTGGACGCGCTTCATATTGCGTGTGCGATGGAAAAGCAATGCGACTATTTTATAACCGTTGATAGGGGTCTGCTAAATAAAAATGTTGACGGCCTCAAAATCATCAATCCGATTGACTTCATCAGAAAAGTGGGGGATCAACTATGAAGACCGATACAGTTATACGCATTGAAGCAATGGATGCTTTAATCGCCGCGTTGGGCGAGGTAGATACTGAACGATTCATATCCATGATCAATCGCGATCAATTTGATTACACCGAATGGCGGCGTAAGAATCTCTGTAAAAGTATGACGATTGACGAAATCTATGAAGAAGCGGCGTCGTATAAAGAATGATGAATCACTTGTGATACATTACCGCCCGCCAGCCGATGGCTCATACACGCTCCAAGCAAGCATCCTGACCCCAAACCATATCCCCTCCGCGATTGCCCTTGCCATTTTCATAACCAGGCTAAGCCGGGTGCTCTGGAGCAGGGCTTGCTCCGCTTCGCCGTCCCCGGGGATATAGGTGTTTACGATACCGGTGACATATATGTCGCCCACCCTGGGCAGAGCCTTATTAACGGCGGCGCCGGGCCGCACGGCTCCAAAGCCGGTGGAGAGGTATCCTACTTTGCCTTCCTCGCCGAGGCAGGCATCTACCGCTATAACAAAAGGGTTCTTGCCGGCGGCGGCGCGGCTTACCGCCTCAGGCAGATTAAGCGCGTGGACGGGACGTTTCAGAGTGCCGAAGAGTTTTACCCCTTTATCACCCAATCCGTTGAGCCAGGATTCCAGTATCTCTCCGGCAAGAGGCCCCAGGCTGTCTCCGGTCGCCCGGTCCGTACCGATGCAGATAATGGCTATTTCCGGGAATTCCGCTCCCGACGCCATTTTATATATTTCAAGGCCCAGCTTTTCTGCGGCCTTATCGTCATATACGCTGATATAAATATTATTACTCCTCTGTTCCAGGCTCTAGGTTCCAGGTTCTAGGCTCTTTTATTTTGTCCTTGATTTGCCATTTTATCCTGTCGGCTTTGGGCGAATGATGAAATGTAAATATATGCTATCATTACCAAAATATTACATTTTACATGTGGACAACTATGTTATTCTTCTTGTAAAAGAGCAGTAGGAGGAATAGCATGAGCGGATTTGAGCTGCCGTCGAACATCAGGCAGATAGGCGGCGTGGACGAACATTTACGCATATACGTAGAGGATTACGCCGTCTCGTACCTGAAACGGTA
>JAISVU010000399.1 GCA_031271375.1 Clostridiales bacterium
ATAACCGTTTGCGGGAGTATAGGAAAGGGAAATCACGTTAGGAGCTACAGAAAGGTGTACCTTTTTGTAGCTCCTTTATTTTCGGCAGCGCACTCATTCTTTCGGAATTATATCACAAATTTTTGCATGAAACAATACTGCGAAAACAGCACGTTTCGCAGTACATACTTACTTTGGGCATTTATGTAATGGTACGCCTTTTTATATAAGCGCCGCGCTGTACCAAAATGAAAGTTTCTACGTTGCGGCTACTGAATAATTATGCTATTATTGATAGCATACCACGCTTAGGGGGTATTGTGTTGTTTTGTATCAAATGCGGAAACCAACTCAGAGAGGGCAGCGGCTTTTGCGACCGCTGCGGCGCGCCTGTGGCAAACCCACCGACGCAAGCGGCACCAGCGCCGGAACCGCAGCGCTACATACAACCACCCGCACAGACTGAGCGGAAAAAGCCCGTCATGCTGATTATAATACTTGTATTGGTGGCGCTTGTCGGGATTTTGCTGGCCTTGCTGTTTTTGAATATGGGCGGAAATGAGGAGGAAGAAAGCTCCGCGCCCCGGAGTTCCTCATCGCTTGCATCATCGTCGACGGCGGCGTCAAATCCGGCAGAGGGGGAAGATGAGCGCGAAGCCTCGGAAGCGTGGAAACGCCCGCTTTTCGAGTGGGTGCAAGAGCAGCACGGCCATATTGAGGCCAGCGCCAACAGAGGCAACAGCGAGGAAGGCAGCTATACCATCACGCTGTTCGAGTACGGCGAGGATCGCTTGGTCGGCTTTACATGGAACCAAAGCAACGAACCTGTTCCCGACGATAGATCGATCGTTTACGTCTTTGACGGAGACTGGTCGCCGGGCGTCGACGGATACGACCTCAACCGCCTCTACAGAAATACCGATACGGATGTCGCCGATATGCTGCGGTCGGTCAATCACAACGGCGTCGATTCGTTCTATTTAGATGAGGACGGGAAGTGGGTAAGGCAGTTTTCCATCAATCCCGAAGACGGCGTCGCCCTTGCATACGCGGCGGATGAAACATATCGCGAGATACCCATGCGTGAAGCCGAATCCATGCGGGAGGAAATACTCTCCGTCCGTGAAGAAGTGACGGGGTTTCAGCAATATACCGTGTTGATTGAGGGAGAAAGCAAGGGGCGGGTTGCTCCTTGGGGCGAAATTGCCGGAGCGTTCGGCGCGTGGCTGAACGATTATGACGGTGTGGCGGTCGATTTAGCCGTGGAGGAAGATTCTTCGGAGGAAGAGGATAGGCCGTCCGATTCAGAGGAACAGGAGCGCGAAGCCTCCGAAGCGTGGAAACGCCCGCTGTATGAGTGGCTTCGGGCAGAATACGGGAGCATGGGGGAAATCCCCGAGAACATGCCTACATACTCCATCAGTTTGTTGGAGTATGGGGAAAACGGCGATATAGGATTTTTTTACGCGACAGGGCAAACATTGGCCGGAGGTCACGGCGCAACCAAAATTGGGGGGAGCGTTTATATTTTAGAAAACGGCAGCTTCGTCAAGCTGGCGGATGGTGAGATATGCACACTTTACAGGAATACAGAAACGGGCGTTATTGATTTATTGAGGTTCGAGGTAATGCAAGTGGCTGGCGTTTCGTTTTACACCTTGGAGGATGGCGAATGGCATCACTGCTTAAATATGCTTGGCATTCGGCAGGAGGGCACTTTCTACGGGGTGGACGGAACAGAACTCAATCTCACTTATTCGGTTGCTGTGACTATGGGAGAGGATTTAGTTTCGGGCCATGAAGAGGTCATGGATTTGCCGGGATTTACTATTGAGGTTGATCAAAATATGCTGTCATGGGCCGAGATTGCCGCCGAGTTCAGCATGTGGCTGGACAATTACGACGGGATTATGATAAACCTCGCCGGGGAGGAAGATTTCTCGCAGGCGGAGGCAAAACCGCAACAGGTCAGCGCGGATTGGGCCGACGCTTACGCCAACGTGGTGGCTACCATACGTCAGCACCAGTATTACGGGGTATATAGCCGAGGATTAATCGCTGTAAGTTTTACCCTGACGGACATTAATTTTGACGGAACGCCGGAATTGCTTTACCAGCGGTCTTTGGTTGAGGCTATCGACACTAATATTATCAGTGTGGACATAGCGGCAGATATGCCAAGGGGTAGCCAAGACGACCTTGAGGGTTTTTTCATTGACAAAACACCCTCAATCTCCAGTTTGCCGTTGCGTTATTTTGCGAGCAATAGCGGAGAAATAATCTTTTCGACTTTGTTGGAGAGGCCCGTACACGTAAGCATTGATTATTTCCGAAATTCCAACTATGCGTGTTACAGAAAGGTGATTTGTTCAAACTACTTGATGCGAGGAGATTTGGGGGAGGATTTAGGCGGGTATTATCATATACTCGCAGACGGTGAAAACAACGTTATAGAGAAGGTAACAGCACCAGATACAAATATGTACGGTCATGATCCTTACGAATGCGATATTGGGAGAGGCCTCAATTCTTCCGACCCCACCATTGTAAGGCTGGTACAAAAAGCATTGGAGGGCTACTCGGAAATCACTGCGCCAAAGCAATACACCTATAAGGTTCCGATGAGCGCGGAAGGCCGCAATTACTACGACATAGCCGATGTTCAGAACTGGATTTACGAAGCCGCCGCGAATTATTAAGCAAGAAAGGGGCGCTTTCATGTTTTGCTGGAAATGCGGCGGCCTGCTCGCGGAGGGCAGCGACTATTGCGGCTCCTGCGGCGCGCCTGTGGCAAAAGAAGAACCGGCGCGGGCAAAACCCATGCCGGATAACAAAAAGAAACTCGCACTGATTCTGGGATGCGCGGCGGTGTTCGCCGTGAGCGTTTTGACGACGGTTCTTGTGGTGAACATGGGAAGGAAAGAGGACGCCGCAAGCCCTGTGCCCGGTGTTTCCACATCGGCCCCGGAGCTTTCGTCAACCTCACAAGCCCCAGTGGCCTCACCGGCGTCGGCAGCAGGATAGCCGGAGGAAAAACCGGCGCGCGAAATCTCCGAGGCGTGGAAACGCCCGTTGTATGTGTGGGTGATGGAACAGCACGGCCATATTGTAGCCAGCGCCAACCGAGGCAATGCCGAGGAAGGCAGCTATACCATCACGCTGTTTGAGTATGGAAAGGATGGCACTGTGGGTTTTACATGGAACCAAAGTAACACGCCAGAGGAACTATTGGCAGGCCGCGAAGAAGTGACAGAGTTTCAGCAATATACTGTTTTGATCGAGGGGGAAAGCAAGGGCCGGGTCATTCCGTGGGCTGACATAGCCGGGGATTTCAGTGCCTTTTTGAATGCCTACGATGGCATTGAGATTGGTTTGGCGGGCGAGTAAACCGTAAAATGGCAAAGAGGGCCGCATTATTGACGATGCGGCCCTCCCGCCATTCGTTGACAATACCACCGCCACGCTTTATACTTATAGGCAAGGCGTTGCTAAAAAAGCAACCGG